>JBHORK010000040.1:0-21301 GCA_042565725.1 Verrucomicrobiota bacterium | reverse complement strand
ACAATCCGCCCTACACTATATAGAAGGTTTCAAAAATTGCTTTTTCCGGGAAAATGTGAGTTTATTTCCACTATGGGTGTGTCCCTAATGTTTTTGCCAAATCATAATAATGCCGGGAATACCTATCCGGTAGATTTTTGTCTTCCGGACGATGGTGTTCCTGATGAAGAATTGTCGCTTTCTCCCAGAATGTTCGGCCAGCCGACAAAACTGTAACACCGCAATCAGCATTCTCAAATGCCTGCGGAACGTGATCAACAAGATACGGAGTTATAACCGCCTTTTCGATAGGCCAAAAATCTGAGCGGCATCCGCATTCGATTCTGACATAAGGTTTGATGTAATCCAAACGATCCTCGGAAGACGGATAGTTGAAAAGCAAGGTCTGTCGATCAGGATCTTCATCGTACACCTGCACAGACCAGGATTCACCCGGCTTTCCTATGATCTCAGTAAAAAGCGTTTCTATATCATCTTTCATTCTGCCACAGACATACTCACTACAAGCTTTACCCATATCTTCCAGCAACTTTCTCCGTTTCTTAACGCTCAATTCAGGATTGCCGGGATCACGTTCTCCATCAAACCCCAATAAAGACCTGCTGATTGAAATATCAATATCCTCAGAAAATCGCTGAATAACATTATAAACCTTTGAGAGTGTAGTTCCTCCCTTAAATATCAAATCAGAACCCAATGTGGGGTGACCGAATAAATGCTTGAGCGTCCAGCAGACCCAGAAATCCTTTTCGATAATCGGGGAAGCAAGATTCATCTGGTCCGCTGTATATCTGAAAATATCGGATCTTTCCTGTCCCGTAAGAGATGCTACCTTATCCATATCATTCATCTCCCCCATTGCAAATGGTCCTCACCGCTTCATAGACCCAATCTGTTCCGAAACGGGCATCACTAAGAAGCTTCTTTTTATCAGAACTTGATAAACTTTTTAGGATTTTTAACAGTACCTGTTTGTCCACCGATTTCTTGCCGAGAAATTTAAGAGCCTGAATAACTAATGCGCTTTTCAGATTATCCACGTTCAAGTCTTTCGGCGCTGCCTTCTTGAACCACACGGTAGTCTTGCCGATTTTGACCGATTTACTAGGACCATCAATAATATAAACGACTTTAGCGGGAACCTGCGTGGATAATCCGAGAAGATTTGCCGCCATAGCGCCTGTGGCCTGCATCCTCCAGCCATGTTTGCGCGCAAAAGCCTGGGCTACCTGATCAATATCCGGCGGTACGTCTTTCTTGAGAATATTGCTGTATCTGGGGCAATCGTAAAGGCCGCGATAGACCTGCCTTATCTTTCCATTCCGATGAAGCCTGTGCAGATTTGTATCAATAGCCCGGCGTTGACCAATATCCAAAAGGTCTTTTGGCGTAAAAACCCAGCCCTTGCCATGCTTTTTTATTTTCGATAATATCTTGTCGCTGATTGTTTGCATAATAACACCATATGTACTGTAAGAAAAACTACCCTATTTTTTCTTACAGCGCAAGTCTGTATTTTACGGAAAATGATATATGATTTGGGCAAGAGAAGAACCAAATAGCGATGAAAGCCTGGCCGAAATCAACAGGAAGCTTGTAGCTGAGTCACGCAAACTAAACCTGACTCCGGATCCGGAAATGGGAGGATTAAGCCCCGATCAGGTATCCATGCTAATATATACCCCATGGCAGTCAGAACAATTCCCAATTCATATGAATGATAATTTACCGCTCAAATCCTGTGAACAAAGTAAATTGTTCAGGAATTGCCGAAAGATGTTGATTGCAATCCATAAAGCTAACGGCGTCAAGATCACATCTGGTGGTAATTTCACGCGCGCCTTTGTCGCGCAGATGATTGATTCACTTGAGATAAATCAGGAAAATCTTGCATTCACACGCGAATACAAAAAAACAATAAACGAAGACGATGTCTGGGATATCCATTTAACACGAGTCATCTGCCAGTCCGCGAAACTGATTCGATCCTACAAAGGCAAATTCCGTATTCTGAAAAAAACAGAGAAGCTGCTCGACGAGTGTTGTGCAGGAAAACTTTACAAACAGTTGTTTATCGGATTATTTACAAAATTCAATCTGGCCTATATGGATGGACGATCGCCCTGTTATGCAATTCAAAAGACCTTACCATATACTTTATATCGTTTAAGTAAACTCAAGCAGGACAAATGGAAAACAATCGAAGAGCTGCCCCATAAGATTCTATTGCCAGCCGTTCTTGCCGAAGTTGAATATGAATGTTCCGGCAAACTCTCTCAATCAACATCTGAGATGCTGGCATATCGAGCACTGAAACCTCTGGCTGAATCAGGTTTACTTGAAGGAACATATGTAGAGCAGCCTCTCGGCTTTGACAAACTGAAATCGGTTAAGCTCTCCCCTCTTTGGGGGGAGTTTCTGAGTTTCCCAGACTTGCCGTAAAGCACCTAAATGCGAAAGGCCGCGCAATTGCGCGGCCTGCAGCTTTTGGATGGTGGACGATAGAGGACTTGAACCTCCGACCCCCGCCATGTCAAGGCAGGACTCACCCCCCAACGGTCAAACCAATGATTCTCTAATCTATTGCTACTAAGCAGGTTACAAATTCCATCAGTTTCTCCTCTCCTCCATTCATGACCGTTTGGGGGGCAAAAGTGATCGCCATAGTGATCGCTAAATGGCCACCGCTATGAGCGCTGCCCTTCCTCGGAGTCCGTTGCCTTATTCCCGCCTGACTGTGCCGCTATCGGTGGGTTCGCAATCCTACAAATCCGACCGCTGATCGCTCCAACTGCTTTGCGATGATGCTCCGCGTTGTGGTTCACATAACGGGCCGTCGTCCGGAGCTGAGTGTGCCCCATGATCTGGGCAAGCACTGCCTGGTTCACATCCGCCTCGGCTTCTGCCGATCCGAACGTGTGTCGAAGTGCATATGGCGGTCGAGGCTTGATCCCTGCACGCTCGCACCAACGTTTCAGCCGCTGCCGGAACACTCTGGACGTATAGGGCTTTCCCTCTTCGTTTAGAAACACATGCAATCGCCACGCATGTTTGCCGATTTGCCGGTTGATAATCTCGACCGCCTCCGGCACGAGCGGAATAGTACGTTTCGCAGGCTCGCGGCTCGACTTCGCCGTCTTGTGCTGCTGAAACTCCAGATACTCCGCGCCAGGGTTGTCATTCTTGAAATGACAACGCTGCAGTTCGCGAAGCTCTGGTGGCCGCAGACCGGTCAACAGAGCGAAGACCACCATATCGTGGAAGTCCGGTGACATCCGCTTGATGCAATCCAGAAGAAGCGACAACTCCTCATCCGTGAAACGTTTTGTTTCCGGTGGCATCTCCGGCATGTACGGGAACTTTCGGACCGGACACCGGCAAATATCCATGTCCTCTCCCCAGAGGAACATTGACTTGACGTTCCGCAAGAAGATATTCCCACCGTTCTTGCTCTTACTGTGATGTTCTTTCGCCCACCCGTGAAATCCTGCCAAGGTGAGCTTACCGATCTCCGAAACAGGCTTGTCCCCGGAATACCGCAGGAACGCCAACAGATACCGCTCCCGCAGTTCGTATGTACTCGGAGCCCGGTTCACCGCCACCCACTCAAGATGAACATCCGTCAACTCCTTCAACGTGATCTCATCTCCTGCCTGATTCACCTCCAACTGCTCCGGCCTCGTCTCTTCCAGTGCAGCCTGAAAGTCGAGTTCCCCGCTTGCATGGAGTCGCTCAAGTCGAGTGAGTTCGAGTTCCGCCTTCTTTCGGCTCGTGCCCAGCGGGAAGTATCTCCGCACGCCCCCGACCTGAATTCTCACATAGTACTGCCCGTTCCGCTTGTCCTTCGTAAGTTTCCGTCGCCTGTTCCTCATATCGCCTCCTCTTCATGATAATGCCAGACTTAATTGCCTGGCAATGTGTCATGGAAGAATAGGTCAGGAACTGGATTGATGGCAGAGACATTCCACAAAAAAAGCCGCACAATTGTGCGGCTTCAAAAACTATATTTCGGTGTTGAAAGTGGTGGACGATATAGGACTTGAACCTACGACCCCCGCCATGTCAAGGCGATGCTCTAGCCAACTGAGCTAATCGTCCACATTCACAAAACACCAATGATCACAGGCGAAATTCAGTGGCAATTTCACTCAGATCTAAGCGAAAATTTAAACGATCACTTCCAAAAAGTCAACTCCGGGATGTGATAAATTTTGATACGGCAAGGGATTGAAGAGAAGAATGATCTCTCACAGAGGCACAGAGTTCACAGATAAAGAGAAGAGAATTTGTCCGCCCAAAAGCACCAGTTAATTATTGCGACAGTGCGGCAGCAATCTCTTGTCCATAATCTGCCCGTTTACTTTGCTCCAAATAACTGATTGGACGTGCGCTTCAGCCGCGCGAGGAACGAGCGGCGGCTGGAAGCGATTGTTATACATCGATTCTATAAATGCAAACTCTTTCATTTTTTCTTTTTGACTCCAACCAGTGCAGAGAGTTTTGGTTTCCATTGAGGATCAGTGACGGTAAATACACCACCAGAAACGAAACGAATATCCTCAACGGTGTAAAATGCTTTGGGATTGAAGCGCTTTATATGAATAGCCATAAAAGGTAATTGGGACCGTCTGATTACGGTAAATAGCAAATGCACCAGGCCAGTAGAACCTTCTGCCTTGACCATCGTGACACTAAAGTCATTGTTTCTCAGGAAAGCGACCAACTCTGACGCATCACGATGAGTAACCACTTGGACAACAATCTTGCCTATAGCAAGTTTCTCCTCAAGAATAATACCAATGAAGTTGCCAATAGCAAAACCGAGTGCATAGGCGAAATAGTTGGGTATATTGGTTAGGTTCTGCATGATCTGGCCAAGTGCAAGCAACCAAATCAAGATTTCGAAGAATCCGAGTATTGGAGCAACCACTTTCTGACCTCTGGAGACAAGAATTATGCGAAGTGTGCCTAAAGATACATCAATAATTCTTGCGAGGCAGATGAGAAGTGGAATAACAAACCAAGTAACGACAGTAGGGTTTATAAGATCGCGCATAATCATATCCTATTATAACTTTGGGTATGAACGTCCTGGTTGAGGCTCGGGGAATTAGCCATGTAGCCCATACCTCTTGTTGAACCGTTCCTCTATTTCAATGTATCACTTACTGCAGCACTCATTGACGCGGGGAAAGCCACGATGATGATGCGCTTGATGGCAAGCAGGTTATCTGTGCCCCAAGGACACTTCTGAATTATCGTCAAGATCAAGCCGACAACAATCAGGGAAAACAGGTATACGGCAGCAACGCGCTTGATGTATTCCAGTACATGTTCTTTCAGGTGAAACCGATAGAAGTTGTAGTAAACGAATCCGGCAATGAATACCACAGACACACTAGTAAGAAATAGCACGTTTTTGAGGGGAAGAGTAGCGCCGAGATTCCATGTCTCTTCCGTAAAGGCTACGGGTACTGCAAGGATCGAGGCCCCAACAATGATCTGCATGACATCGCGCGGTCTCAGTTCAACCATCAAAGGAGTAACCGTCTGACCTACCACTTTGCCGGTGGCATCGACCACAGTTAGCACCTCTTTCAGGTAGCCGCCAATTCTTTGAATGGTTCTCTTTACTTTGGTGTCCTTACTCTCGTCCATTGCTCATCCCCTTATCTCATGAAGAGTATCGTTTCCGTATCTAATGTTCAATTCAATTTATGGCTGCCGACAACAGCATTGCTAACCCAGCGAATAAGCGTTAGTGTGTCGGGTTAGGAGATGAGATGAGTTTCTTCGGCAATCTATTGACAACACAAGACGCCCTAACTGATAGGGACTACAAGCGAAGTGAAGGTTTACTTGTGGCAGATGCAGTATGCTCGATGGGCATGGGCGCTCTGGCTGGAGGGCCGTTTCTTGTCGGATTTGCCCTAGCTATTGGGGCATCTAACTACGAAGTGGGCATGCTCGCCACCATAGCTTTGCTCAGTCAGCTGATGCAACTCCCAGGACTATTCCTCGCAAACATGATCAGAAAGAGGAGAGCCATAACAGCAATCCTTACCGGTGTATCCAGGCTTTTGTGGATCTTCATTATTCTGATTCCTTTGCTCTTCGTAAATCGGGGTATAACATTTCTTCTGCAATGGATCTTGATCGCATCTCTTGTGGGGGCTTTAGTAGGGCCGTCGTGGAACTCTTTGCTGCGTGACATTATTCCCAAAGAGAATATGGGACGCCTTTTCGCTCGTCGACTTGGTTTCGGTACCGTCATTGCGCTCACGCTAACTCTCGTTGGAGGGATGTTTGTTGACTGGTGGAAAGCGCGATCTCCCGACACTGCGCTCTACGCGTATTCTCTTCTCTTCTCCGTCGGAGTAACTCTAGGCGTGCTGGGCAGCATCGTCGTTTCTCGGTTGCCTGAACCAACTATGAAAGCGACCAAAAAGACTTCCATGTTCAACCAATTGATAGGCCCTGTTCGTGACGCCAACTTCAAGAGACTTCTCGTTTTTATTGGTCTGTGGAGCTTTGCCGTAAATATGGCGGGACCCTTCTTCATTATCTACATGTTACAGCGAATAAAGGTTCCGTTTGCTACCGTTACGATGCTCACGGTTACGAGCCAGGTCGCAAATCTGGCATTTCTGAAGATCTGGGGGCGTATGGCAGACAGGTTCTCAAGTAAGTCAGTGTTCGCCGTGGCTGGACCCATGTTTTTGATTTCCGTTTTGGCATGGAGCTTTACCACTATGCCCGAGCGCTATTTTCTGACCATTCCTCTGCTTTTTGGTATACATATTTTCAGTGGGGTTGCCCTTTCCGGTGTAAACATAAGCTCTGCCAGCATGGCTTTGAAGTTGTCGCCATCCGATAAGACCCACTCGTACATGACTGTCTTTGCCCTGGTCGCCGCTGTGTGTGGAGCATGCGGGCCGTTTGCTGGTGGTATTCTGGCAGATTTCTTTGCGAATAGGGAATTGGCACTATCTCTCAACTGGTCTGATCCGGCACGACAACTGTCTGTCTACGCGATCAACTTCAAAGCGCTTGATTTTGTATTCCTGGTGGCATTCTTTGCGGGACTGATGGCGGTGCACAAACTAGCGCTTGTGAAGGAAGAAGGGGAAGTTCCTGAAAATAAGGTTGTCGCTGACCTGGTGGACCAAGTTGTGCTCCCATTCAAGATGGTATCTTCAGTGGATGGCCTATTGAATCTCGTCTCTCGACCGGTTTCATCCATTGTGAATGCCAAGAGGCGAGCAAGGAAGAGAACCAAACCAACCACTACGGCGGAAAGCTAGACGTATCCTATATTGTCTTCGCGCTGAACAGTGAGCGTATTTCAGAGACATTCCCAAAACAGGTCAACGTCGCATCTATTTCAAGAATGATGTCATCAGCAGGACTCAGCAAGGTGCTCTCTTTATGCTGGAGCAACAGAGGGACGATGCCCGTGCACTTTTGGCGGATGTCGCCTATAGATATACCCAACAGAGCATCTCCTTTGTAGATGTGCGCCGAAACTGTCCCATATTCTGCGCCCGGTATCATATGCTCACTAAGAGGAATCGGCTTGGTAAGACGGTACTTCTTCAACTTTATGAGAATCCTGCTTCGCAACCAATTGACAGTACCTTCACTCGTGAAAAGTCTGTATAGAGCGAAGATGGTCATGACAATAATAATTAGATTGAGCCATGGAATAAGAAGAGGTGGGACGGAGTCTGGCATGAATTTTCCGAGCAACGATCCAAGCGTAACATTAGGCCGTAACGAATTTGCAAACGTGGCAATCATTGTCACCAGTCCAACATTACCAAGTATAATAAGTATCGTTGCAATATGTCGTCGCTGAGGGTGAGATACTATTGTTTCAGATTCTTTGGTTGTGAAGCCTGTTCCAGAGAAACAAGAGAGCGATTGAAAGCGAGCAATGGAGCGCTCCAGGCCTGTGAGCTCAAAAGCAATGGCTCCGGCCCGTACAATGACAAACGAGACAGTGATTGTGATTAGTAGAAGCAATATGTTCATTGGTTATGTTCTCCCAGTGTTGAAATGGCTACCCTTCGCCCGAGTCATCAGCGGATCCGTTCCCGGCACCAGAGTCCTGTCCATCTGTGGACGCATCTTGGCTAAGATCTGATTTGCTCTTCTTCGCGTTGAAACTCTTCAGCGCAGTTCCGAGGACCGCGAACAGAGCAACAACGATAATAAGAACAACGAGTGCTATGCCGAAAGGTTCCATTATTGTTTCCTTTCAGATCATGTTACCACATCGGTTGAGAATAGCAATCTGGTCTTCGGGCTCTGGTTGTTAGATCGCAATTGTTAGGAACAGGTTTCTATATTCTTTGCCGTCACCCGGACCATCGGGCCGACCAGCACATTATTCACAACAAACAAAGCAGACTAAACACTAAAGAATATGACATCAAATATTAAATAGCGCCCTTCTCAATCGCCGCCTGATTAGGTGAAGAAAAGTTCCCCCCGCTTTGCGTCAACCTTCACAGTTGCGCTTTCCCCTGTATCTCCTGCAATGATCCGCCTGGCAATTGGCGTCTCGATATGCTGCTGGATGTAGCGTTTCAATGGACGAGCTCCATATACAGGATCAAAACCGCCATCGGATATCAGGGCCTCAGCCGCGTCTGAGACTTCCAGTTTAATGCCTTGCCCCTCTAATCTGCTTCCGAGATCATGCAGCAGGAGCTCTACGATCATTTTGACCTCCTGCAACGTCAAGGGCTTGAACAGGACGATGTCGTCGACACGATTCAGAAACTCAGGTCTGAATGCAGACCTCAACTCACAGAGCACACGTTCCCGGATATCTTCCCTGATATTCCCTTTGTCATCTATACCGTCGAGCAGGTATGTCGAACCAAGATTGCTGGTCATAATCACGATTGTATTCTTAAAGTTCACTGTTCGACCATGAGAATCAGTCAGGCGGCCATCCTCAAGTATCTGCAGCAAGATATTAAAAACGTCATGATGCGCCTTTTCAATCTCATCGAGCAGTAGAACGCAATACGGCTTTCTCCTGACTGCTTCAGTAAGCTGTCCGCCTTCTTCATAACCGATATATCCAGGAGGGGCTCCGATCAGCCTTGAGACTGCGTATTTTTCCATGTATTCAGTCATATCGATTCGAACCATGTTTTCCTCGGTATCGAAAAGATCTGCAGCCAAAGTGCGCGCCAGTTCTGTCTTACCCACTCCCGTGGGGCCAAGAAAGATAAAGGATCCTATTGGGCGTTTGGGATCTTTAATCCCGGCACGTGCCCGCAGAACAGCATCGCTCACCCTGTTCACAGCTTCATCCTGCCCAATCACTCGCTGATGAAGTACCTCGTGGAGCTTCAGCAGCTTCTCACGCTCGCCTTCCAGCAGTCGCATCAGGGGTATTCCAGACCATCTGGAGGCAACAGCAGCGATCTCCTCCTCTGTCACCTCTTCGCGAATCAGTGACGGTTTCTCATCATCACTATTTATAGCTTCCTCAGCTTCAGCCAGTTCTTTTTCCATTTCGGGAATTTTACCGTGCCGCAGTTCTGCCACACGAGCCAGATCGTAATCTCGCTCAGCGCTCTCGCACTCTCTGCGGATTTCCTCTAAAGCCACTCTTAGGGAACGGACCTTCTGGATAACCTCTTTCTCCGATTCCCACTGTGCCTTCATAGCGTCCGACTCAGCGCGAAGATTGGCAAGCTCCTTGCGCAGAGTCGCCAGCCTCTCCTTGCTTGCCTTGTCCTTTTCTTTTTTCAGTGCCGTTTCTTCAATGTCCAGCCGCATGACTTTTCTGATTATTTCGTCCAGTTCAGAAGGCATGGAATCAATTTCCGTTCGAATGGACGCGCAGGCTTCGTCCATAAGATCGATTGCCTTGTCCGGGAGGAAGCGGTCGCTGATATATCGATCCGAAAGCAAAGCGGCGGATACCAGAGCCGAGTCTAGAATTCGAACACCGTGATGGACCTCGAAGCGTTCACGTAAACCGCGCAGTATCGAGATAGTATCCTCGACAGTAGGCGCATCAACTATGATGGGCTGAAACCGTCTTTCCAAGGCGGCATCTTTCTCCACATGCAGCCGATACTCATCTAAAGTTGTTGCTCCTATGCAGTGCAGTTCACCACGGGCCAGCATTGGTTTAAGCATGTTTCCGGCATCGGTTGAGCCTTCGGTTTTGCCGGCGCCGACAATTGTGTGCACCTCATCAATAAAGAGAATAATGCGTCCATCAGAACTTTTTATCTCATTAAGAACAGCCTTGAGACGCTCTTCAAACTCTCCACGATACTTGGCGCCCGCCATCAGGGCCGCCATATCAAGCGCAAAGATTGTTCTATCCTTAAGCCCCTCCGGGACATCACCGCGGACAATACGCTGGGCCAGGCCTTCTACAATAGCTGTCTTGCCTACACCAGGTTCGCCTATGAGCACCGGGTTGTTTTTGGTCTTGCGCGACAGAATACGTACGACACTTCGGATCTCTGTGTCCCGGCCTATGACAGGATCGAGCTTCCCGTCCTTTGCCATCGCCACAAGATCCACGCCATATTTCTCAAGAGATTCATATGCACTTTCAGGCATGTCTGTCGTTACGCGCTGTTGCCCCCTGATTGCCTTCAGCTCAGCGAGAACGCTTTCCCTTGTGATGCCTAATTCAATACACAGCCTTCCGATAAACGATTTCTCTCCTTCACCGACAAAAGCCAGCAAGACATGCTCAACAGAAACATATTCATCCTTAAGACGCTTAGCCTCGTCACCGGCCTGAACCAGCAGCACCTTGAAACGCTGAGTAACATAAACCTTGCCGGACTCTGTTGCGCCGCCGGTGACTTGAGGCCTCCGTTCCAGATCCTCCTCGCAACGTGAGAGTAAAGTCAGAATAGGAGCGCCAAGTCGCTCCATCAGTCTAGGCAGAAGGCCTGACTCCTGTTCAAGTAATGCCAGAAACAAATGTTCACCATCGACTTCCTGATGACTATAACGAAGCGCTTTTACCTGAGCAGCCTGTACAGCTTCCTGTACTTTCTGAGTAAGATTGTTACTATCCATTACCGTGTACCGTAAATAAATTCATCATCACTTAATTTTATTGGATAACCGTTAATAGTGATTCTACTCTCATTTCTTTGTATTACAACTGATTTATTGACTCAGAGAGAGACATAATGAGCAACGTTCCATCTGCCAACCCCACGCCTGATAATTTATGCAAGATTAATCCGTTAGCTCTCCAGATCTACAGAATGTTTAATTAGGGGTAAATTCTGAATCATTGCCACAGGCCTCTTTCGCTTTTGTGCATTTTGGAAAGACTATTGATCACTCATCATTTCAACGGCTAGGTGTTCTTGTTTTGAGCGGGCGTCGAGGATTGCGCAATTCGCGCACAAAGCTCCCCGCATTATTTAGTATCCAATGAGCCCTATCAAATGATACTCTTCCCAGTAAGGCTTTGCCTAGAAACAATACGTTGATCCGAAGTCGATAGAAGGGACACCATCATGCGAATTGCGCACATTTCGACTTATCCACCAATTGAATGCGGAATCGGGACCTATACCCAATTTTTTGTGGACGCGATGGAAAAAACGCCCAACGAGATTCATGTTATCAGTCAGTATGGGGCCAGAGGCAAAGATGTTTCTCCCGCTTATGATTCAGGAGATGGAGACCTCGCCAGAAAGATCTTCAATATGACAATCCGGTTCACCCCTGACATTATACACTTTCAGCATGAATTCGGCCTTTACGGAGAAATGAACGGCATTGCGATTCTCGACCTCATTAACAGATTCAGAAGCACTGGTGCGCCAACTATCGCGACACTCCATACGGTACTCTCTGATCCAAGCTTTCGATGCAAGATGATCATTGAAGAGATGTGCCGATGCCTTAGCAGTGTCATTGTCCACGAGGAGTCTCATCTTGATCTCCTCACCTCTCTCTATGGAGCTGATCCGTCGAAGATCAACGTAATACCCCATGGCGCCAGAACGCTCAACCCCATCAAAGATGCCAAGAAGAAACTGCAGATTGAAGGCTTGAAAACTATTCTGCTGATTGGTTATTTCAGGCCGACCAAGTGTTTCGACAGAATCGTGGATATCTTTCCGGCCATATTGGAGAAAAGCCCTGACACATGTCTGATAATTTCCGGTAAACTCAGAATGCTTGAATACAGCGAATACCGGGAGTTACTTTTTGATAAAATCGATGCTTGTCCCGCAAAGGACAGAATCCAGGTGTTCAGGGGGCAATTCCCTCAAAAGACTTTTGATACCATTGTCAGTGCAGGTGACGTTCTGCTCTTTCCCTATAGCGCGGGAGCGCAAAGCGGGGTTATGGCCCACGCTCTTGCATTTGGAAAACCGGTGGTTACATCAGATCTGCCAGCATTCAGGAATATCGTGCAAAAATCGGGTGCAGGATTTTTTGCCGGAACGGATGAAGAGTACGTGGAAAAGATAGCCATGCTTCTGAATGATGATGAACAATATCGGACTTGTTCCGAGAACGCTTTAAAATACGTCAATGAGACGATCTCATGGGATATTGTCGTGCAAAAAACATTGGCCGTTTACAAGAAATTTGACATAGACCTGCCTCGGACACGATATGTTTACGTAGATAATGAGCAGGAGTGATGTTTCGGATGCTGCTTCGGGTCGCAAATGTTAAGAGCACAGTGGAAACTGTTGGTTTGCCGTCATCACGCAAAACTGTTCACAAGCAGCTCTGACATGGAGCACAGCGCTACACATATCGATGTATCCGCGGCACCATAGTAAATCTTCACGTTATTTTCGTCATCCACTATCGCTCCGCAAGCGAAACAGACGTTAGGCACATCCCCAATCCGCTCGTAGTCTTCACGTGGTGAGAGAATAGGCATGGCGGAACGCCTGATTACCCGGGATGGATCTTCCAAATCCATGAGCAGAGTCCCTATCCTATATATGGGTCCTGCCGCCGTCATTCTCACACCATGATAAATTTCCAGCCAGCCTTCGGGCGTTTCTATCGGCGGAACGGATGCCCCTATGCGAAAACTGTCCCAATAACCAGGTCGAGGGGCGATGACCATTTCGGAGTCACCCCAGTTGATTAGGTCAGGCGAATACGACACCCATATACTGCCCACACCGTCCGCAATAGGACGATCCAGGCGGGTATACCGCCCCTTGATCTTTCGGGGAAACAGGACGCCATCCTTGTTGCCCGGTTCAGAAACAATGCCGAGCCGTTCGTAGTTCATGCAGTCGGTCGTCTTTGCTAACGCAATACGCGGTCCCCAGTCACCTACAGCTGTATACAGGATGTGATAGCATCCATCGATCATAGTGGCTCTGGGATCTTCTATGCCTTTTGTTTCATATTTTGCGTATCGGCCTTTCTTTGTGGGCATCATTACCGGTTCATTGTCCATCTGAAATCTCAACCCATCCTTACTGCGCGCCAGCGCAAAGAAAGAGTAGCCCTGCTGACCCTCTACCCTGAGGAGCAAGCATATCCCGTCCTTGGCTTCCATCGGGGTTCCATTAAAAACGGTATTTGCCATGAATGGTATGTCCTCTATGGTAATCGCAGGATTACCCTCCCAACGATGTAAGAGGTCTTTTCCTGTAGTTTTCTGTGCTGGCATGTTAGAACTCCCTCGCGCTATTTAAACAGGTCTCCACTATTTCGCCCACTGTCGTTCTCCCCATGCACACGCAACTATCTGCACCGCTATAGAATATGCTGACCGTTTCGCCGTCTATAAACGCTCCTGTTGTGAAAACTATGTTGTGCAGGTCACCGATCCGTTCATAGTCCTCGCGCGGACCAAGTATCGGGATATTAGATCGATGCAGAACAATTGAGGGATCGTCGCCGTCAAGAATCGCAGCGCCCAGACGAAACAGCGGCCCGGCGGAAGTTTCCTTGACTCCATAGTATATTAAAAGCCATCCCTCTTGGATTCGCATTGGCGGAGCACCTGCGCCAACTCGGTCAGAGTCCCAGAATCCACCACGAGGGGAAAGCAACACTTCGCTGGATCCCCAGTGAATAAGATCATCGCTATAGCTTATCCATATGCTTTTGCCTTGCGCGGGCCGCTCGAGCCGGGCGTACCTGCCATCAATCTTCTCGCAGAAAAGAGTACCAGCTTTAGTATCCGGTTCGGAGATCAGGCCATATGACTTCACCTGCTTGAAATCCTGCGTCGACGCCAGACCTAGCCGGAACCCGTATGCACCGCTCGCCAGGTACATGATATAATAGACCCCGTCAAGAAACGAAACCCTGGCGTCCAGCACTCCACGCGATTCATGAATGCTGCACCCCGAATCACTTCTGCAAGCCGCTATGAAAGGCGTCTTATCTACGCAAAAAGCTCCTTTCTCGTCTTGTCGGGCCAGGTGAATAGAATGATAGCCCTCAAGATGCTCAATGGTTACTAATAGAAATATCTCGTTATCGCGAAACACGACACCTGCGGAACGCAGATCCGCACAAGGGAATTCAAGATTCTCCAGACGTATGAGAGGGTTCCCATCCCAGCGGTGCACAACATCCCTGCTCTTCCCTGTTCTGCTAAATTTATTCATGCAATATGACTCCAGTTCTGCCAACAGTGACCCCGAGATTTGACAACAACTCGTCCGTGGGCTTGACCATATCTGGTGTAATTAAAGGATTTTGCTCATGCCTAACCATTGTTTAACCTCGTACGGCCAAAAGATTCAGCTCAGTTAATCGTGTAAAATTTCGAATCTCGAGTTTCAGTACATCAGGATAGCACTCTTGAGTGGATATTACACCAAGAAAGTAGTGATTTCTCTGTAAAATCAAGGTTGTCTTTGTTGATAAATGCAGGTTGCCCTGGATAGACTCCTGGCATACCACTCCTAAACAGCTTAAACTTGTGACGGCATTATTAATGAAATATAATCTGCGAGATCATGTGAATATTCCGCGTGAAAATCTTCTTTTACGAATTCTCTTTCTGCCATTGAGATACCGTTTTTGCAGATAACCGCTTCCTTTGCTCCTTGATAGCGCTTTCGTGGATCCGGATGAAGAAGCGTTCGCAGCACCTGAACAAGCCGATGACAGTTCCTAACACATTTGGGAAGCATTTTGTCCAGCTTCTCGGGGAGTTTCATTTTAATATCCAAAAGATTGTTTTCCTCAATATCTTCTTCGACAAGTTTGTGGCCGCAAAGCATTTCTAAAGCAACCAGGCCTGCAGAATACAGGTCGGTAGTCACACCTGCCGTCTCTCGTCTATGTGTTTCAGGAGCCATATACATTGGCGCGCCGAGAAGAAAGTGCACGTTCTCCCCGACCATAACGCCGCGGCCAAAATCAATAAGTTTAACCGTTCCGAGCTTGTCAATCATGATATTTGAGGGTTTTACGTCGCAGTGTAAAAAGCCTTGGGAATGAAGTCTTTCTAATCCGCTGACAACGCTCTTAAGAATGTACAGCATTACCCCCGGCTGAAAGCGTGTTCTATTGTTGTGTTGCCGAAAAACAATTTTCGCCAACCTTCTAAATTCGTTAGATGATTTATGTTTTTCCGCAATTTCTAAATGATTATTTTGAAGCAAATATTCAAGATCAATTCCGTCAATAACCTCCATCTGAACGTAACCTATCCCATGTATTTCCTCATAGCACTGACGGGTTACAAGATAAGGACTTTGAACACTGTCAAGACATGATATCTGGCTGGCTATTCTGCCCATATCGGTCCAATATTCCTCTGACGTTTTGTATAAGGCAGGATCAAAAACTTTAATTGCCCGCTTTGTCACGCATCCTCGTGCGCCCTGGCGGAGACAAAGGAATACCACGCCCTGCCTGCCCCGGCCCAATTCCCTTATTATGTGATACGGAACAGGATAACAGATTTCATTGGCTTGGGTAATCAGGTTGTAATCATATTGCAGCTGTGCAACAGTAGTCCGACAATCGGCAACTAACGGTGAAACAGGAAGACCAGGAGGCTGCTTATTCTTTGTCATGAGATTAATGACCGGAGCCTTGCTTGCTGGAGCTTTTTTCATGACTTCTTTAAAAACTAACAGTTATCCTAATCATCGAAACTGGGGATTTCGTAATTGTTGGTTTCCGCAGTATTCTCCTCCGGCAAAAAATCTTCTATATTTATTTCATTGGAATCATCTTTTACGTTGATATTTTTCAAGTCATCTTCCTGTACATTATCCACAACAGAAGTGTTTTCCAAGACGAATCTCTTAAAATCCTCTATAAATGTTGTTTCATTCGTCTCCGTAGTTTCTGACATATTTTCAGCGCCCCAAACTTCTTCATCGGCACTATCTTCAATTTCTATGGTGTCCTGCTCAGGCATAATTTCCTCTTCCTCGAAAATCTTGTCATCAGTGGGAATATCTTCTTCTGAAAAAAGAGACTCCTCCTCCGTAGTATTATCGTCCGGTATTGATATGTCCGAACCCAGCCATTCATCGTCATCAAGAATCTTACGATTTTCCTCATCCGCAGTTTTTAATTCATCGTCCTGAATATCTGTATCCTGGTCTTTTGCCTGATAACAGCTTGTGCATAAACTTACAAAAAATGATAAGATAGCTACCAACGCCATAATCCTGATCAATGTTCTCTTACTCATAATAACAACCTCCCTTTATTATATATTGTTCTGTTTCTTATTTTTTGACAGCGACAGAGCCTTCTTGCTCTAATTCATGTGTTTTATATGCATTTTTTGTGTCCTCCGATCCGGGATGGCTGCCAGACAATGTCGCCCGGCATAAAGATCTCGAACTTTCGTAATAATTTGATTCTGGGTCATTTTGTTGGTCCGTTCTATTCCTATAACTTTTGAATACAAACCTTTGACTTCTGCTATTTTATCAACCAATTCATACTTGGCAGAGCCGGGGCCGAAAATGAGAATTTTATCTGCATCTCGAATTTTTCTTATCACTTGTCTGTAAAAAACAGACAAATGACGTATGCGGCGTCTTTGAGCTTTTCCTTCAGGCGCTACATCCTGCGGCCCCCATGGGGTAGATGAACGTGCTCCTCCGGACAAGCGGCAAAGATCTTCAGAACCTGATTCAATGCAGAGCCAACTTACGACCTGGTCATCTATTACAGATACTAATATAGCTTTGGAATGGTCTATCCATACCCCTGTATTCTTTTTCATAATATTTCTTATATTGAGAAACCTTTTTTGTTGTTAAACGATTAGTCGTTTGTCCCTATAGCTTTTAGTAAGATATACATGCGTGGTCTGCCTGGATGGAAAACCAACTATCCGCAGGAACGATGAGTTTAAGAATTCGGTGATATCTTCCAAAGCCTCGCAGGCATCATATCCTTTGGCCGTGATGACAAGTATATCTCCCGGAATAATATGAAGAAGAAGCAATTCAAACAGCATCTTGCAATCTGCCTGCCCCCCATTCTTTTCGATGCAAACATCAGCATCAAAATTACGTGCTACCTTAACAAGAACCGAGCTCATTTCTGCTCCAAGCCTCACTTTTGCGGGAACTGAACATTTCACGGCAAAACCCCGAGGTCTTCCCTCGGGACTCTTTTTAATTAAGCGTAGATTTCGTTTCATTAAACACCCATTCTTTATCACGGAACGATAAATTCATGCTCCGGATGCTTCACTGTAAGCACAGGACAAGGCGCCATACGCACAACTTTTTCTGCTGTACTTCCAATCAGTATATAACGCAAACTTGTTCGTCCATGCCCATGAGTTCCCATGACAATTAGATTTACGTTTTCCTTTTTTGCTGTGCTGATTATTTCGAAAAAAGGTTTTCCCGTCTCATGGCGGGTTGATATTTGGCAGTTGTGGCGTTCTCTAAGATCCGCAGTAAGCTTTTCAAGTTGTTCATTGTTACTTTTCTGCAATTCCCGAATGCAGGTATTTGTTGTTTCCAGTTCGCATCCCGGATAGTCCGAATAATAATCTGAAGCCGTAACAGCCGGTACATGGGTGACTTGCAGAAGGATCAATTCGGCATTATACTCTTCCGCAAGGGCCAACGCATAGCGTGTGGCATAAGCGGCATTTTCTGAGAAATCTACAGGACACAATATCTTTTTAATCTCGATTTTCATATTCGCTTACCATTCTCTTCAGCGCACCAGCACAAACACTCGGACCCCTCGCTCTCATAAATACTTGTCATAAGGTCTCTCTTGCGCCGCCGCTGTGGAAACCATAGTTTGCTCAGTTTTCTGAATAAGACACTTGCCTTAGCCAAGATCATTTCCTCTTCCTGTCCGAAGCTTGTTAAAAGGCCTCTGTCGTATGCCATTTTGATGGCGGCCTGCTTCTTTTTCACGTCGATCTCGCGTGTCCGCGGCAGTCATGTTCGCCAGTTTCGGTCGCTTGAGGAACTCTGCCCTTCGGATAATTTCGCGCCGACTGTTACGCCGTCCTTCCCTGAATATGTCGAAGGGGATTGAATCGTTGGCTCTAAAGCCTGTAAAGAAACAAGCCGCACACTCCTTTCTCTAAAGTTAGAATTTTTGATTTACAGATAACTTATAGACGCACAATTTGTGCCAACTTAAACACGATAGAAGAAATTGCTGTTTTCGCAGAAAATAACGTGATTAACAGGCGAATATAAGGATAACGAGGAAAGCAGTATTTTAAAAAATCGGAATACCGTCATCCGATTTCGATCAAGGCGGGAGTTCAGTCTTACTTCTTCCTCTGCTTATCAAAAAAATCGGCTAATGCCGCACCCAAAACCAGGCAAAGAATCGTCAGTATGATCTTAATCCATATCGAAAAGTCTTTGCCAGGATAACACCAAGCGAATATTATAACTGCACACACAACCAGCAGTAAATAATCGCCAGCAGTAAATTTATTTGTGAATTCAATCATCACCGCGATCATGTTCATTCAAGAAAGAATCCCCGTTATTGTGGGGAAGCATGCCGTTTTCTTTAACATATTCCAGCACCTGTTCGGGGAGGGGCCCCTTTCCTGACCAGCGAATCTTGCTGGACCCTGGAAACAGGTCAAATTCTACGGGCTTTTTCGGCAGTGGTATATAAGGAGGGGGACGACCGTACTGATCAGAGTAATTGGCCAACGCTTCCGGTGGTTCATTCAAGCCATTATACTGGATATAAAATCCATGTCTAACAAAGTACAGTCTTTCTTCTCCCGGCTGGTCGTGGATTTCTTTTTGTTTTTCTGCTGTTTTCATTATTCCTGTTTATTTCATTGTTACGTTTTATATTAACTTTCCCATTACTTAAGAGCAAAATTTCGGACAGAATCCCGATATCCGGTTCTGCGCTGTTAAAGACCGGAACATCACTGACTTCCTTAAGTTCTCTCACGTGAAGTGGTGAACTGGAACATATGCCGGAAATAGCGTCAGGAGTCAGTCCGAATCTGTCCCTAAGTGTTTTTAAACCTCCGACCGCGCCGAATGCATCTGTTGCGCAAAATACCAGCTTATGAATTCTTGATTTTATTTCTGGAGATTCAAGAAGCATAGCTGTTTCCCGCTGATTTATGCCATCAGCGAATTCAACTACCCAGAAATTCCCGGGATTGTTTGCATATTTCAGGTCAAGCTGATTGAAAATGTTCATTACATCTTCCTCGGGCAGTAAATATGTTGAAGGGTAACCCAGGTATGTGAAATCGGCATATATCTTTGCTCCCGCATCGTTCATATGAAGTATATCCTGAAGGCTGGCCGTGCCGGTGACCTTGGATGCCCTCACATTATATCCCATTGTTGTCAGCACCCAGCAACAGGCGGATGCCGCGGTACTTTTACCCGAGTTCATGGATGTCCCGCAAATAAGAATCATTTTAGCCCTTGGATATCTCTTGATTAATGCTTTTGGTTTAATGCGGGAAAAGTTTCTGGTGTTTAAGACAGTGCCTTCATGATCGCAAACATAACCCAGCACTTTCACCCGGGTGGGATCTTTCATGGCCGAGTTTTTAGCCTTCACAATGCCGATAAGCCCGGATCTGGCAAGAAGATCAACTTCAGTTATCATTTGTTCCGGCACAATTCCTTCAAAGAAATCAGGCGCGTATCTGTTGCCGAAAACAAACAATGTTTTTGTGCCGTCGTGAATTGTGTGTATTCGTCCGGAAACATTTTCCAGATTGGAATGCTGACCAACTCTTGTTATTTTTCCGTAAATGACATCTCCTGCTGCCGGTGGCTTATTGATGTGTTTGTAAAACCCAATTCTATTACGGGGCAAAGAGAATGCCGCACTCGGCAGAATATAACCTTTATTAATTACATTTTCAGTAATGTTCACAGGTTATCTTCCTTTCTTGCCTTTTGAGGATCTAAGATGCTGCCGCATATCTCTTACGCTTTTTTTGCTGACCCTTGGGCTTGTTTCATTACTTTCATCATTTGCCCCATAGCCAGGCGACAATTGTTTTCGGGAAAGGAGTATGAGCATAATTAATAATCCGAAAAAAAATATCTTTACTAACATATTTTCGTTCATGAGTCGTTAATCCATCATGTAAAAATCACTATACATTACGCAATATTCATGCCAAAAAGTTAATCATCCGTTCTTGCTCAGTTTTGTAACTCAATTAACTCAACAAAGTCTTGATTAAAACGATATCGGGCAATTTACATGATATGCAGACAATGTACATGCTGAGTGCTGTTAACAAGAGTTATTATATCCGAATAGCCTTTATTTGGACTAAAGAGGAGCCTTGACCTCCGATGTGAATGATGCTATACATCATTTTATTTGCAGAATTCTGAGGTTATGACTCATGATTATTCGAGTTGTCTTGGCTATTGATGACAAATCTTTACGAAAAGAACTGCGGGATATAATCGCCGGACCTGATGTTCTCGTGGACACCGTGAATAAGCGTCACCTGCTTTGGGAGCATATATCAAAAGAGAGTGGTGATATTATTGTTGTAAGCCGCTCCCTTGTGCCTTCACCGGAAAAAATGTCTGTTCTTAAAGAACTGCCGGAATCTCCATGTGTAATTGTTATTATGGAACAACCGAACGCGGAAGAAGAGGCGGCATTTCTTGCGGGCGGATGTGATGCTGTTCTTTACTCAACCCTGCCTTCGGATTCAATGGCAGAAGCGCTTTTTACCATTCTAAACAGACGCGCAAAGACTGTTGACGAAGCAACTACATCAAAACGGTTTGTCGGGACTGAACCTAAATTATCGGATTTTGTTTCGAACAGTCCATCAATGCAGCGTTTTATGCACATCGTATCCCGAGTT
>JBHORK010000003.1:0-82475 GCA_042565725.1 Verrucomicrobiota bacterium | reverse complement strand
GTTTCGGGATTACCAGGTAATCTTTTGGCGTAAGATCCGAATTCCGCGAGAGCAGAATCAAATCTTCGCAGTTTGATCAGTGACATGCCGTGGACATGTAATGCCTGTGGTTCCGCAGGATAGACCAATTTGGCTTGCTTAGCAAAACGCCGCGCCTTGTCGTATTCCTTTTTTGCAATACAGAATTTCGCCATCATTAACAGACCCGTGTAATCATCAGGTGCCTGCTTAAGCGCTTTAGAGAAGAAGGCTTCCGCATCCGTGTTTTTTTTCTTCATCATTGCTCGGCCACCGCTCTGAATTGCTTCAATGGCTCCGCGATTTTTTCTCAATTTAGCGGTATGATCCATATACCGTTCCCGATTCACGGGAAAATTCTTCGCGGGCTGATACAGTTGATCTGCATTGCCAACCGCTGTCGAATAACGTTCATCACTCATGGGATGAGTTGAAAACAAGGTTTCTACTACATTGGGTTTGGATTTGTGGAGTTTAACAAAAACATCCATAAGCCCAATCATTCCTTTAGGATTATGGCCCGCCTTGACCATATAATCCATGCCGGTTGCATCCGCTTCCCGCTCGTCCTGTCTGCTGTAATGCGAGAGAAACACTGCTGAGGTCAACATTCCGCCAACAGCAGCGATATCAGTAAGATTATCGTTTGCAGTCTCTGCCCACGCGGCTAAAAGTCCTACGCCAAGCTGGGCCAGCATAGTTTTGCTCATTCGTTCACTGCCATGCCGCCAGTTGACATGTCCTAATTCATGCCCTAATACCGCGGCAAGCTGGGCTTCGTTTTCCATTGAAAGCATTAATCCGCGCGCGAGCCCGATACTGCCGGCCGGGAATGTGTAACCATTAACAACAACTGTGTTAAGAACACGGAAGTTATACGGCATATGATCGCGATGCGTTAATTTTGCCATTTTTCCGCCTACATCGCTGATGTATCTGTTTAATGCCTGGTCCTGTACAGCACCGTAATCGGCTGAAAACTGATGCGGCGCCACTTGTTTGTCCAGATTAATTTCATCGGATTCTGAAGGGATCATGAATTGGCGTCTGCCGGAAACGGGATTTGTGGCACAGCCGCTAACCACCGCAGTGCCGGAAATGGCGGACAACGCCATAAACTTTCTACGCGAAATATCTTGAGTTGGTATATTCATTGTTAATCCGATACTCCTTGTTTTAAGTTCATCTAGAGCCGTTTAAGAAACGCCATAGCCATAATTTAATGCTTGGCTGCAATCCATGTTATTCTTCAGAAAAGAATTTTCCCGCTAAACACGCTAAATTACGCGAAAGTTTTTATTTTATCGCCTAACGGCGAACGCTTTCTACTCCCATCTTCCCCTTTCGTCTCTTTTTCGCGTATTTCGCGGGCAATCTCTTTATGGATACAGTTTTATCTAAAACGCTATAGAGTTTTGCAAAATCTATTTATTTCGCATAAGTCTTAAGTTTATTAGCCACTGTTTCAGCTGCCAATTGATGACCTTTTGCCGACCAGTGAATGTTCCTTTCAAAGAAAAGACTTAATGGCTCCGGATGTTCACGGAACGCGGGCGTCAGATCCATGAACTGAATTTCGTTCCGGGCACAGATGGCACCCAGTCTTTCTGCAGGTCTGTCCCAATCCAGATCGAGCTTGCTCTTGTCTTCCGCGCGAGACCCAATTAATTTGGCGAATATTTCTTTGTCCATACATTCTATATGAGCCACATACACAACCATTAGCTTTGCTTTTTTACTCAAGCTCATTTCTTTTATACGCAAAATCAAATGTTCCTGGACTTTCCACGCATAATCAATATCGGGTGTAGGGTTCGAGTATATTTCCAACAGGGAAAACTTTAAACCTGAATCTTTGCGTTTTGTCTCAGACATTGACGCGCCATCCTGCATTACAGCCATTAAAGTTTTTCTTTTTTGTTCTCGTTTTTTCATAACTCTGCGGACCTGGGTCACATATTCCAGTGAGCAAAATAGACGCGAATGGTGTCTCAGCCACTGTTTGACCGGCGCTTTCCATTTCTTTTTGACAGGCCGATTGATTATTTCGAATGTTCCGTTGTTATCTGCTACTACAGGCCGACCACCGCCTTTTATATCCAGATTATCCTCAAGATCATTCCTGCAGAATACCAGCATGACCAAATCCGGATTGTAAAGTAATCCTTCCATTTCCAGCCGTATGAGTTCCTGTACCGTGCTGTATCCGCATACACCAAGATTAATGACTTCTGTATCCGTCAGCGATTCTTCCACGACCGACGAGAACATGTTTTTATTGTTCACACCATAGCCCCATATAAAGCTGTCGCCTAACACGACTATACGCTTTTTTCCGTCGGGCTTTTCGATACTTCTCTCTTTATCGCGCAAGCCGCGGCTGTTGCAGGTTATTGCCACATCAAAACAGCCGGGTACCCGATAACGAGCGTCCAGATTCGGCTGACACGCCCAGCCTGTATCATTATTCTGACAATGCAGGGCCCCTCGCGTGACATGAGTGACGCCGTGACCAAAGAACCTCAGTGTTACCTCAGCGATGAAAAGACACACAAGAAGACTTATCAATAGAAGTATTAAACGCTTTATGCCTTTTTTCATAAAAACCTTAACCACCCGCGCTCCCGCGCTGGAGAACCCGGAGCAACAAAACCGCAACCAAGAATACTGCCCGCCCGCGCCTCCCGGCGCTAGATGCCCGGGATAAAAACAGATTAATGAAATTTTGCGCACAAAACAGAATTATAGGAGGCAATAATACAAATAAAGAGCAGGAATAGCTTCATATTCGCTGAAGTGAACATGTGAATAAATGAATTGAAAAAATCTCAAACGAGTTTGCAATTTTTCTCAATTCATTTATTTTACGTCACGCACGCGTGACTCATAAGCTATTTCTTTTCTTGTTTTCCCTATTCTTAATTATGCGGGCAAACTCTTTTTTTTGTTATTCTATTCTTCCCCTCTCCTTTCTCTGTGGTCTCTGTGAGAGATGATGTTCTTTCAAGCCAGGGCGAAGTCAATACGCCGGTTGTCAAAATCCACTTTACAGACAAATACTTTAATCCTGGAACCTAACCGGTATACTTTTTTGCCGGCTTTCAGTGTTCCTCGGTTCTTACCAAATACCACATATTTATCTGATATTGCCGAAACATGAACAAGCCCTTGAGCTTTCAGGTCTATCAGTTCAACAAACATGCCGAAGTTCATCACCTTGACGACTACGGCATCATAAACCCTGGGTTTCTTTTTCTTAAGCTGACCGTCCAGAAATCGTAATATTTTTATTTCGATCAGAGATCTTTCAGCTTCATCCGCCGCCTGCTCGGACAGTGAAGAGGCCTGCGCAATCCCGGATAATTCATTCTTTTCATATGGACCTTTTTTCTGTGACATAACCAGCGCCGATAACTGGCGGTGAATAGTCAGGTCCGGATACCTACGGATAGGCGAAGTAAAATGAGCGTAATATTTCTTGGCCAGCCCGAAATGCCCTTTGTCCGAACAGGAATAAACCGCCCGGTTCATGCTTCTCAATACCGCAACCCGAACATGATGGACCAGAGGGTGATCTTTTACGGTTTTCAGAAACGCGGATAGATTACGAGGCTTGTTCAAGTTTCCGGGAGTGAACCCCATATCAGTTAAAGTTGCTGAGAGCTCTTCAATTTTTCTTTCACTTGGCGGTTCATGAATTCTGGATATAAAAGGAAATTTGCGATTGCTGAGTTCCCTGGCTACTGCTTCATTTGCTGCAATCATACATTCTTCAACAAGCTGATGCGAAATATCATCTCTTACTATTTTTACGTCTTTTATTAATCCGTCAGTACCGATTTCAATTTTGCATTCAGGAATATTAAAGTTCAGAGCATACAGAGCAAACCGTTTCTTTCTCAACTGTTGAGCAAGCCGACTGATCTGTTTCAGGAGCCGCTCTGTTTCATCATGGCCCGCTCCTTTGCGGCCCAAAATTGTCAGAGCCTCTTCATAAGTAAGGCGACATTTTGATTTAATAATTGATTTGGTAAATTTGCTCGAGAGAACTTCGCCTGTTTGATCAAAAGTGATAAAAGCTGAAAAGGCAAGTCGGTCCTCATTTGGCCTCAAACTGCATATACCGTTCGACAATTGTTCCGGCAGCATGGGAATGACTTTGTCCGGAAGATACACACTGGTTCCTCTCTGTCGTGCTTCCTTGTCAAGCGCGCCTCCAATTTTCACAAAATGACTTACATCAGCGATGTGCACACCCAGCACTCGATTGCCATGAGAATCTTTTGACAGAGAAAGCGCATCATCAAAATCCCGGGCGCTTTTCGGATCGATGGTAATAATATGTCTATCGCGCAAGTCCAGACGCTTACCCGGTTTGTTCATTGAAGAAGACGCGGTTTCAGCTTCTCTCATGACATCCGCCGGAAATTCATCTCTGAATCCATAGTGTCGTATAATGGAGAGTGTATCCAGGGACGCGTTATCTGAAGGGCCAATCACTTCAATTATTTCGGCTTCAGGATTAACGTGTTTATTTTCCCAATTCGTAAATCTGATGACCACACGGTCGTTAATCCTAGCGTCATTTGAGTCCGGAACATAAAAATTATGATTATAGGCAGGATCTACCGGCACAACATGAAGAAATTTATCAGTACGCTTGAGGGTTCCGACGATATCGTGTCTCGCGCGTTCAATAACTCGAACCACTTTGGCGGTTTCCCTGCCGCGAAGCTCCATCTGTATACGCGCTGTAATCTTATCGCCGGGCAAAGCTGTCCCTAAAGAACGTTGAGGAATAAAGACATCCTGCCGCCCGTCAATTTCCGTAAGGAACCCGTCACCAGACCGAATCACATCAAGTATTCCCGTAACCTGATCAGCGGAGGGATTGGAAGAAGACCGTGACTTTTTCCGGTGAACCTTAGTTTTTCTTTTACGTATAGATCGTTGTTTCATGATAGCTTTTCCTGAATATATTCTCGCACCGCAGGCACCAATGCCGGAAGTTCATCACAACGTGTTGGCATATCTTTCAATCCGTCTATTACAGTATGATGCGCCAGATCAAGATCTTTACCCGTGGCTTCTTTAATGGCCTTATTAAACTTGGCGGGATGTGCTGTCGCGAGACAAATCATTGGTTTATTTTCATCCTGATATTCCCTGCTCACACAAACGCCAACTGCAGTATGCGGATCAAGAAGATAGCCATGCTTTTCGTAAAACTCCCTGATCGTGGCTAATGTAGCCTCATTATTTCCGCTTCCAGCAACGATCTTATCATCTATTCTGCCGTCGGCAAGCGGTTCGACCTTTAATTGGCCTGATCGTGAAAATTCTTCCATCAATTCCTTGAGCCGTTCCGGATTCTCCCCTGCCCTGTAATACAAATACCTTTCAAAATTGCTGGCGACCTGAATATCCATTGACGGACTGAATGTGGCATGAACTTCGCCAAGACGATAGATTCCCGAATTATAAAAACGCGAAAGAATATCATTTTCATTTGTCGCGAGCACCAGGCGCGAAACCGGAAGTCCCATTTTAACAGCAAGATAACCGGCGAAAATATCTCCAAAGTTGCCCGTGGGCACGCTGAAATTTACTGAATCCGCCCCGCTGTTTCGCATCACCTGTAAAGCGGCATAAAAATAATAAACAATCTGCGCGAGAAGGCGCGCCCAGTTGATCGAATTAACTGCTCCCAATGAAAAACGGTCTTTGAATTCAAGATCATTAAAAATGGTTTTCATGATCTGCTGGCAATGATCAAAAGTACCTTCTATTGCTATATTAAAAACATTATCATCAAGCACAGTAGTCATCTGGCGTTCCTGGATTTGACTTATTCTTCCTTTAGGATGCATCACAAATATTTTTATTCCGTCTCTACCTTTGACTCCATGGATGGCGGCGCTGCCTGTGTCGCCACTGGTTGCAGCCAGGATATTCAGTTTGGCATTTTTTTCGGTAAGAATGTATTCGAAAAGATTACCAAGGAGCTGAAGGGCAATATCCTTGAAAGCGAGTGTTGGTCCGTGAAAAAGTTCCAGAATTGAAAGGTCGTTTACTGTTGTAAGGGGGGTCACTTCATTGTGTCTGAATGTAGAATAGCTTTTCTTTATCAAGTTCCTCAAATCATCTTCCGGCAAGTCCGCATAAAGCCTTATTATCTCAAAAGCAAGGTCAGCATAAGAGAGTTTACTCCACTGGGCAAGCTGGTCTGAGACATTCGGCACTTCCGAAGGAAGGAGCAGTCCGCCGTCACGGGCCATTCCCATCATTAGGGCATCGGAGAACGCTACTGGTTCGATGCCGCCTCTTGTGCTTATATATTTCATAATTAGTTAATAGTTAATAGTTAATATGGGGAAGTTTCAAGTTTTAATCATTGGGAGTATTTTGTACTGTTTAACAAGATAAATACGGGATGCGTGAACTTCCAACATCGAAGGAACGTAGAGGTGTCAGGGAAATTAGAAATTGGATATTAGGGAAGAGAAAATAACGCAACAGCAACCGTTAGACGTAGAAGAATGATGTCGATAAAAACTCTTTTTCCAACATGTCCGCCGTAGCTTTAGCGCAGGAGGATACTCCATTATCTTAGCGTCTGAATTGGGATTTTGCTTCGTTCACAACAATTCTGCGCCCCTTCATACTCAAGCCGTTGAGAGCATTGACTGCTTTTCCTGATGCACCTTTGTCTTTCATTTCCACAAAACCATAACCTTTTGATTTACCGTTAAATTTATTGATTATAACTCTTGCGCTTAAAACTTTTCCGTATTTCTCAAAAGTTTTCTTCAGATCTTTTTCTCCTACATCATACGACAAGTTGCCGACATAGATCTCAGTGACACCACTATTCCTTCTGTGGCTACTTTCGGATCGCCTGCTTTTCCTTTTGGCTTTTTGGGGAAGGCGTCTGCCAACCACAATACCCAACAGGAACCATGCAAGATACAATGTAATTATTGTTTGGAACGGATATCCTATGATCATGAGTTTCTCCTTGATGCTTGTTTTACTTCCAGGAAGCCGTCAAGTTTTCTCATTCGCGTTGGGTGACGCAATTTACGCAGGGCTTTTGCTTCTATCTGCCTGATTCGTTCACGCGTAACTGAGAATTGTTTTCCAACTTCCTCCAGGGTTCGCGAATATCCATCGGTAAGTCCAAAGCGATAATCCAGTACCGCTTTTTCACGCGATGTCAATGTGCTGAGAACGGCCTTAAGCCGATCTTTAAGCATACTGTAAGCTGTCATTTCCGATGGGTTTTCCGCCGATTTGTCTTCTATGAAATCGCCAAAATGCGCGTCCTCCCCGTCGCCCACGGGGCTCTGCAAAGAAATAGGCTGTTGTGCCATTTTATAAACGGCGCGCACACGCTCTACAGGCATATCCATTTCAGAGGCCGCTTCTTCCGGTGTAGGTTCACGGCCTAATTCCTGCACAAGCTTCTTCTGCACTCTCAGCAGCTTGTTTATAGTTTCAATCATATGAACGGGTATTCGAATAGTCCGTGCCTGGTCGGCAATCGCGCGAGTCGCAGCCTGGCGAATCCACCATGTTGCATAGGTACTGAACTTATAACCGCGACGATACTCGAACTTTTCGACCGCCTTCATAAGCCCCGTATTGCCTTCCTGAATTAAGTCGAGAAAAGACAAACCCCTGTTCATGTATTTCTTAACAATACTTATTACCAGCCGTAAATTTGCTTCAACCATTTCTGTTCTGGCCTTTTGCCCTTGCCCCATGGCTTTTTTGAGTTCTTCAGATTTCACCAAAAACTCGTCTTTGCTCATGCAAAATTTCAACTCCAGCTCACGCAAGCTTTTTTTCGTTATCCTTTTTTCATGTTCCCGCTTCTTGCACTTTCTCATTCTCTCAAGAGCATCTAATCCGTAAATACAATTCCTGAACTCCTTGAAATGCTTTTCCGCGTCCGATGCCATAGATTCAATGACTTTTTGCTTAAAATTAAATTTTTCCAGAGCCTTCCCTGTATCTTCACAGGCCTTATCAAAAATCTTAAGTTTCCTCTGGTGTTCTTTCTGAGAAATCCTGACTCGAGTTACGTTCTTGAAATTTTTGAACAACCTCCCCTGCACCCTCAATATATCTCGCTGGACCTTCGGCAGAATTTTCAAATATTTATCTCGGCTATCCACATATTTATCGATAACAATGCGATCAAAACGTTCCCTGCCGCTTTCGAGCATCTCCGCGAGGCCCAAGTACATCTGCGTAGCAAAACCAAACCGATTGAAAACATTCTTCACACATATTTCAGCCTTTTCGATCCGTTTACATATCTCCACTTCCTGTTCACGAGTAAGCAGAGGGACTTGTCCCATCTGATGCAGATACATTCGGATAGGATCGTCAAAGAAATCAAGCCGGCCTCCTCTTCCTGCCTGAGTGACCTTTTTACTAGCCTTACGATATTTATCAACCGAAGATGAATCGATCGTTTCAATATCCATACTGCGAAGAAGCACAAGGTAAGATTCGAGTTCTTCAGGATTAACAACGCTCTCAGGTATGACTTCGTTTATGTCGTCGTATGTGAGATAGCCCTGGTCTTCCGATAGTTTTATCAGGACCTTGAGCTTCTCGTTACGTTCCTCACGAGAAATTTTACCAGTTACAGTCTTAGAAGTTACCGAACCTTCTTCGTCAGTAATACCCGCCGCCATCCGAATTGCTGCAACCTTCTTTCTGACAGCACGCAGCCCCCGACCCTTCGTAACAGCTTTAACTTTAACGCTCGTTTTCTTTTTCTTTGCGCTTACCTTCGTACCCCGTTTTTTCGCAACACGGGTTTTGGGTTTGGGCTTGGATTTAGAGCGTGATTTAGACTTAATGCTGACTTTTTTCTGGGTCTTCTTTTTCTTGGCTTTTTTCTTAACGATTCGGGTTTTCTTTTTCTTCCTGGTACTGGACTTCGATTTGGATCTAGCCATACGCATTAACTTCCTATTTTCGTTGGTTTTGGGTAGAAAAAAATAAAAATTATTAGATACTCCGTTGGCTTGTAAACGTGTATGAGCCTTATATCAAGTAAAATCGACAAAAAAATATCAGTTTTTTGCTCTAAATGCTGTCTGAGCCTTGAATTTCGGCCTTCAAGCGATTGATTCGAGCCTTCAAAGCCTCGTTTTTACCCCGTTCTGAAGCATCTATCGCATATTTCATAACTACATCGGCAGTTCCTTTATCACCATTCGAGAACAATGTACGTCCAGCCCGAAAATAACGATCAGCCGCAGTATCATATTGACCTGCTTTCACATAGGCGTCTCCCGCAGATCTGAGAGCCAATGCCATATTCCGATATAATTCCGCTTCGCGAAAAGAACGAGTTTCATCATCAAATTGCTTTGCTGCTTCGGCCGGTTCTTTTTCAAGCAACAATACACGCCCCGATATACCGGAGGCCATAGCCTTGAGTTGAAACGACTCTACCTTCCTTGCCAACGAATTGATTGTTTTTAACTGAGCTCGACAATCTTCAATTCTTCCAGTATCGCACAGCAAATGTCCCAGCAAAATAAGTCCGTTAAGCTTAAACTGTCTATCAAATGACCTCCCCATCAATTTCAATGAAGACTGTACCATTGTAATCGCATTGTCTGCTTCGCCTTTACGATGTTCTATTTCTGCCTCGACCAGAAGAAGACACGCAATATTCTCTCCTGAGGCTTCAAATTCAGCTCTGGCCTCCTTAAGAAATTCGATCGCCTTACATTCTTCATCTTCAGCAAGCATGCAAACAGCAAGATTATACGCGCTTCGCCCTATTCTTCTAGAATCATCAGCGCTTCTTGCAATATCAAGAGACAAAGAACTGTTTCGAAACTGAGCGCTCATGTTGGATCGATACACTGCCGCAGGCAACAACAGTTCAGCCTCTTTTCCTTCCTCTATATACCTTCTTACAATCCAATGCTTCTGCATACCTTTAACTAAACGCCTTGTTTCCAAAAGAGTTGACTGAGTTTCGAGCATAACTCCGTTCAGGTTTTTTACTGTATCTTTTACGTCCCGATCCAATTGCTTATCATTAACAACAGAACCGGCAATTCCTGCGCCATCTTCAATTTGTCCGGTAATATGATTGAGATGCTCAAGAATACGCTGAACCTGCTCCAGCATTGGCACTACAACCTCTTCAACCTTTGCCATCATCTTTTTGGCTTTATCCATAACTTCTTCGTCTTTAACGCATATAAGTAACTCTCCTTCTGCAATCGGCGCCCCCTTACCGCCCTCGACGGACAGATGCGAATCACCCGCAACGCCAAACATTTTTTTAACTTTGGCCGTTGAATCCTTACGAACATACTGCTTGAAGCTGTTACGGATAATTAAAGTAGTTTCAATATAGCCCTTTTCCACGGGTATGATCTTGCCTACCCTGCCAGCCAGTGTATTCATAATCCTGACTTCATTTCCTTCGCGAAGACCAAAAGAGCCCTCTTCAGAAATCGAACCATCGGCATCAACAAATCTTACCTTTAACACAAACTTTCCCTCGAACCAGCCCTGGCGATGGCCCGCAACAAAAATACCCGTAAGACATAGAGCAAACACAAGAACGACAAAACCTCCGGCAAGTTCGTTCGCGTGTCTGAATTTGAATTGTTTTTCCATATTATTCTACCTCCGCTGAAGATATCATTTTGCCATTCTGAACCATAAAACGTCTAGCCCAACTTAATCTTTCATCGTTCCATATATAGTTATTCAATGTGATCCATATTATTCCACTGCCCTGTTTTGCCGCCATTTCTACTAAATTTATCAATTGCGATATGTCTTCAGTCCGAAGACCAAGTTCCGGCTGTTCCAGAAGAATTAATACAGGCTTCCCAAGAAAAGCGCGAACACATTGAGATCTTTTTAAATCATTTTTTCGGATAACGTCTGGACGTAATTCTGAAACCTGGTCCAATCCCATACATTTAGCCAGACTCAAAACTTCTTCGCGAATCTCATCTTCCGAACGCAACGTGTGATGATGCGCAGAAAGCGTAACATTTTCATATACAGTCAAATTGCTCACCCATCCTTCTCCGGTAAATACCCTGCCAGCTTTTCCTCGCATTTCGGACTGACGAAACGGATCCATTTGCCCCCATTCTTTTCCGAGGAATTTTATCGAGCCGCTGTCCGGCGAAATCAAACCTTGTGCCAGGTCGAAAATAGGCGTGTGCTCACTGGCCTGATCAAAGAGTATCAATGTCAGGCTTCCCGAAACAATACTGAACGAGACATCTGATATACCGGTAAGCCGATACGACTCTGGATCAAAGGTCACTTTATCAAATTCTAAAATATTATTCATGAGTTACTGGATTGATTCGTAATGATCGCTGATTGCTGGAGAACACCTATTCCTGGGTATCGAACATCGAACATTGAACATTGAACTTCCAACATCGAAGTTGCAGAATGCATGTCAGCAGCCATACTCCGTGTTTTCTCAAACGTTGTTGTTCCGGGCAGTACAGATGCCATATATTCAAGAAGCCTGTCTTCAAGATCATATTTGCGTCTTGACACGTTCTTATTTCCCTTTATTTCGATGTTCGATGTTGAAAGTTCAATGTTCGATGTTCATTTTCAAACGTTTTTCTCAAGTAATAACCCATGGCCATAATGACGGCATCCCTCATCTTTTCATTACTCCACTACTCCCCGCTTCACGAGATACGTTTCACGCTTCCTACACATACGTAAGCACTGAAAATAACGCTGAAAGAACCAATACTGTAACTATAGATGCAACCACGCTGCGCGTTACTGCCACAGGAACTTCTGTCACTGCCCCCCTGACGCTCAGTCCACTAATACAGCTTATTGCCCCCGTGGTCAGGCCGGGAATAATCGTTTTGGCAAACACATTCGCAATATCTTTTGGCGAGATCGCTGACATTACATTATTAAAGAAAAGTCCGGGATCGCTTGTAGTGACTTTAAGGAAGAACCCAAAAACAAAACCTGTTCCCAAGGCCAAAGCAATAAATATTATAGTTAGACAAAAAACGGAAACAGCCATACCAAGAACCCGCGGCATCACAAGATATTGCATCGGTTCAATTCCCTGCGCGTCAAGGACATTGATTTCACCGCGCACCCGCATATTGGCCAGTTCTGCCGCCATGGCAGTTCCGCTTCGCCCTGCAACAACCAGGTTTACAAGGATTGGGCCTACCTCACGTACAATCACCATAACCAGAACAGAACCCAGCATTTCCGTCTGACCAATTCTTGTAAGCCAGACTTGTGTTTGGGTAACAACAGAAATACCGGCCAGAAACGCTATCAGAGATATGATACCCAGAGCCTCAATACCGGTAAAAAGAATCTGCCGCCCAAAGAGTGAGCGTACTGTCCTGGGCCAACAGTTCGGCCTTGGAGCCAGACTGAGAACACCCCAAACTACTGCGGCAACATGGCGAACCGATAGCCATCGCTTCAAAACATACCCGCCTGTCTTTGAAAGCATAGTCAATAAAACAGCCTCCGTCCCATAATAGTAAGTTATTTACTGTATTGAATTATAGAATAATAACAATACAAAATGGGGATTAGAAAAGCAATTTACCTCAAAGAGAAGAGAATTTTGACAGGATTTACAGGATGAACATGATTAAGGAGAGGAGAAGACAACAGAATTGACCCCGTACACGTCGACCAAGGGCGAAAGCCTCTGGAGCACTTCAATTCGCGCGACCTGTCCGCTGTAGCTTGCAGAGCGAAGGCGGAAGCGCGAAACATCCTGTTGATCCAGTTGATCCTGTCTAAAAAAGTCTTGCAGCGTAAATTCTCCTCATTGACAAAGGCAGGTTGAGATTCTAGGATTTCTCTGATGCATGAATTCATGATAAGAGGGGCTCGAGGGACTATGCCAGCCTTTGGTGAAGCATATCGTGTCTACGGAGGCAATACATCATGTTTTACAGTCAATACCGACACCGGAAATATTATCTTTGATGCCGGGACAGGAATTTCATTCGCCGCGGAAACTCTTTCTAATCAACCTCAACCGCTTCCTATAACAATGCTTTTTACCCATTTCCACATGGATCATCTTATTGGTCTGCCAAGTTTTGCACCGCTGTACAATAAAAAAGCCAATATACAGATAATGGCAGATCCCGAACGGGATGATGATTGGAAAAAGACGCTCAAAACCATCGTCGGCAAACCTTACTGGCCTGTGGGTCTTGCAGAAACTGATGCGGCAATGAACCTTGTTGATCTTCCTGCTGATAAATGCAGTCTCAATCTTTACGGAATCGAAATATCATGGTTCAGGGTACCCCACCCCCAGGGCTGCATCGCGTACCGCGTAAATATGCCCGGCAAGGACATTGTAATAGCAACAGACGTAGAATACAGAGAAGATGACATTGATCCAGCTTTCATTAATTTTTGTGCCACCGCCGATTGCCTTATATTTGACGCTCAGTACACACCGAAAGAATATCTTTCACATAGCGGATGGGGACACAGCACGTGGAAGGTCGCAGTTCGGGCCGCCATTGAAGCAAAAGTCCAAAAGCTTGTCCTGACCCATCACGAACCGGTCAGGAAAGACAAAGACATTGAGAGTATTGTTGAGGATGCCAGAAAGCTTTTCCCGGAAACACACGCTGCCACGGAAAACATGTTATTACACAGTTCGAAATAACCACGTAAGATTTATTCTGTTATGACTAAAATGCGAATACATGAGATTGAGATTAGTAACGCGAATATATTCAAGATACTGCTGGACAGTTTCCCTGATATAATCCACTCAATAGACGAAAATGGCAACATCGTCTATGCTAATAAAACCGCCGAATCACTTCTAGGATACACTCACGACGAATTACTATCCATGAATATCCGTGATATCTATGCCAACGAAGTCATGCATGACGTCGAAAAGGGTTTCACGGACCTTAAGGAACGCGGCGACAAGCTGATTCCCGAAAGCCTGTTAAAGACTAAAGACGGCACAATAATACCCGTTGAAATCAGGTCTTTCGGTATTTACGATGATGATGGTAATTTTATACGCACGTTTTCAATTCTGAGAGATATCAGAAATGTTAAAGAACTTCAGAGAAGCCTGGCTCATTCGGGCCGGCTGGCCGCTATTGGAGAACTTTCTTCCGGTGTCGCGCATGACATCAACAACCCGTTAACTGTTATTCTGCTCTCAAACGAAATGATGCTCAGGGAATTAAGCCTTATAGAAAAAGACAATGACACTGACCTACAGCGTCTTCTGACCTTTGCAAAGGATATCGAGAGAGCGTCTAAATCTATCCAGAAACTTGCCGATCATTTAAGAAACTTTTCGCGCGGCATAGCCGAGAAATACGAACCGGTTGACCTTTACAACAGTATTGCGGATGCTTTGTTTATAATTAATAACAAGATCCAGAAAACAAATGTAAAAGTTCATAATGAAGTTAAAAAAGGTAAACACATGATAACCGGCTGTCCCAATCATATGGAACAGGTTTTTGTCAATCTCATCGGTAATGCCTGTGACGCTATGGCCGATCGTGAAAGAAAAGAACTTCGGCTCAAAATTGGGACATGCAAGTATAACAATGTGAATTGCTGGAAATGCGATGTGTCAGACACGGGAACAGGCATACCTTCTGATCAGCTTGAGGGAATATTCGGGTCATTCTACACAACAAAAGAAAAAGGCGAAGGCACCGGGTTGGGGCTCTCAATCTCCAGGGGCATCATCAGGGATCACAAAGGAGACATTGGGGTAACGTCTGAAGTCAATAAAGGCACAACTTTTTCGGTTATTCTACCTCGAATTTCAACGCCATAAATAACGTATTTCGCCTGCCCCGCATAGCGGGATTCGTGCCTACCCGCCTGTTATTCTGTTGATCCCGTCTAAAATCTCTTAACAGCGCAATTTCCTCCCTGTGTTAAAGGCTTGACTTCTTCGACAGCAGAATTAGCATGGCAGTGTGAAAAGCTACAAAAAACCATTATTTATTATATCTGTCTGCCTGATCTGCCCTCTTGTCATGTTTGCCGCAGATAAAGGCAAAAGTTCACTAACCTCCGCTAAAGCAATTTTCGCTGGATCTCTCAATAAGATCAAAGCAGAATACACGCAAAAAGCTATAAGCTGGCCTGTGCAATACCAGAAAGCTTTGACAGTGCTTCTCGAAAAAACGCGAGAGTCCGGAGACCTTGAAGGCTGGGTTGCGGTGGATAAGGAAGTAAAAAGGTTTGAGAAGAACAAGGAACTACCGAAAAAAGCCATTGTTGAAAAACCTGCCTCACTTCGTTCTCTTCAGAAAACCTACTTCCAGGCATCGTCAGGCCTTGAGATAGAAAAGAGCAAAGAGATACTTGATTTAACAGAAAAATACATTACGCACCTTACTGGTATGCAGAAGGATTTGACAAAGCAGGGCAAAATAGAAGAAGCGATTGAGATCAAGAAAGAGGCAGACTCTGTCAAATCTCACTCTGACATCACTGTTGCTGAATTCACCATAGCTGAGTACGAAGCTCAACACTTAAAACCCGAGGAGGCGACGCCGAAAAAGAAAACGCCCCCGGGCACTAAGGACGAACCTGAGAAATTGACAAAAAAAGAACAGAGGAAACGTGACAGAGAGGCAAGAGAAACATCCAGCAAACCCCAAAACAAAAAATCGGATTTCGAAATATATGACTCCCGCCCTCCGAAAACTCCCGATATACATTTCGCAAAAACATCTTTTAAACCGACAAAAACCGCCCGTCTAATCCGTAAAGTCTCCTGTACCGTAATGCAGGCATCGACGTCTGATACGAAATCAACATCTCACAGCGACTATTCAATTTACAAAACACAAAGCGGCGTCATATCACATTTTGTTAGGCTGGAACTGCGGTCAACCAGCAGCGACATAACCTTCGAGAACCCAAGAATCGTTGTTCAATACTTCAGCAAGCCGGTGGGCGCAAAAGGAAAAATCAAACCTACGGAAGCCGAAAAGAAAACCATTAAGCTGGAAAAAATATCGTCAGACCGAATCTATATCGACTTCTCACCAGTATCATTCAAGAAGTCATCATCGCAATACGTATCTTCTTATTACTATGATTACGCCTCTTCATCAACTAAGAGCGGACTTGCTCTGCATGGTGTTATAATAAGTATATTTAATGAAGACGGCTCACTGCTTTTCCAGGGAACCTCAAACAATGACCTGGATCTCTTAGCCGTAACAGAAGCGGCCAACTGACAGGACTTCTTAAAGAAGCTCATTAACCGCGCTACATATAAGCTTGACTTTTGTACTCGCAATGGTTTATCATTTAATACAATTAATACTTATTCTGGAGGATTAAAAATATGAAGACGCTCATTTCTGGTATATTAATAACTTTGTGCATAATGCTTCTTTCTAGCAATACGTTATCAGCGGGTTCTTTTGATCGGCTAATAGTAATAAAGGAAATTGAAGGCAGGTGTTTTGTAAGACTGCCTGGTGCCTCCAGCGAAATAAAAGCCGAGCGTGACAAAAGATATCCCTACGGGACCAGAATCAAAACAGGTCCGGAATCATCAATTTCAATTCAGCTTAATTCCGACAATGAGTTTGAAGTTTCTCCTAACAGCTCCTTCGTAATAGCTGAAGACGCCAAAGACTCAAAACTCAAAAAAATTCTACTTGATGAAGGGAAAATCAAAGTACTCCTGGAAAAGAGTTACCAAGATCAAACAGGGAACCGCCTTAACGTCGAGTCTTCAACAGTAGTATGTGAATCAACCGGCGGCAGCTTCACTATAAATGTCATGACCGAACCCGATATGAGGGTCGTAATGATCATGTGTGAAAAGGGTGACATGAAAGTGTTTAATCCATATTTTGAAATCCCTGTATTAGAAGAGAATGAATCTGTATCAGTGGGATCAACCTTTGACAGAACTTACACTAAGGTGGCTGATGAGAAGGGGAAATATGAAATCAACCTGAAGACTCCAGAAGAGGTTGTCACCAAAGAGATGGAAGAAGGCTCTTTAATAAGAATATTCACCAGCTTGTCAGAATCAGGTGACGCAATACTGGTAGCTATTATACCTGTAGCGCCTGACGGTACAGCTATACTACCAGCGCTGCGGTTCCGTAAAGAAATTGCTGTTGCCGGAAAAGATGAGGAGAAACCCGAAGAAAAACTGGACGAGGAAGGAAAAACTGAAGACGAACAGGTAGCGGAAATTGTAGTTGGCGCAGGATGGCCGGTAATAACCGTCAGATCGACCACTACTACAACCACGACCACGACCACTCTCCCCGAAGATGACAAAGGAACTCTCATGGCATTTCAAACCGCTCCATCCCCTACCCCTATCGGAAAGCGATATGTAAGATAATAACGTTTATTATATCGTTTCACACACATACCGAGGGGATCATAATCCTACACTGAATCGGATATTTCATTATGCTGATCACAAAATTCAACAAATTGATTCGCAGTAAACTGCTATTGGGCTTTTTCGCTGTAGTGGTGGCTGTCGTATTCGTGTTTGCTTTTTCACCAGGCTTGAACCGAGATCAGAAGGGAAAAACCGGAGATACGGTCGGTATATTGTTCGGTGAAGATATATCTGCCCGCGAATTCTGGAATGCGAGGTTCTACGCCCTCGGAATGCGTGACATTGACAATGCAGATCCGGAAACGGATAAACTTATCAAAAAACAAACATGGCAAAGACTTGTTGCCTTGAAGACCGCAGAAAGAATGGGCATCACAGTCAAGGACAAAGAAGTTGTCGAAGTAATACAAAATAACCCCTATTTCTCTGAACAAGGCATCTTTAATGAATTAAAATACAAAGATTATGTCAACAGAGTAAGAAGAACGACCATACCCGCATTTGAAGAATTCATACATCAGGAATTAACATTCCAAAAGTTGCTCATGATGCTGGAAACCGCTGTCTGGGTCTCTCCGTTCGAACTGCACGAAAAAATAAAGGATTTGACCGATTCCTTTACCATACAATATGTACTTCTGAAATCTGATGATCACGTCAAGAAAGTAAAAGTTTCCCAAAAAGATGTCAGAGAATTCTTCGAGGAAAATAAAGAATACTTTACTGTGCCGGATACAATTAATGTCCGCTATGTCGAAATCCCAATCTCAGACTACCTGTCAAAAGTAGAGATCGAAGAAAACGAATTATTGGATTACTATTCAGAACATCTCGAAGAGTATTCAACCATAAACACCAATGATGAATCGCTAACAACACCATTTGAAGAAGTGCGTGAGGAAATAATTGATATGGTTCAGTATCAACATGCACTTTATAACGCAAACAACAAAGCCGCTGAATTCGTTAAAAGACTTATGCCCGACCGCTACGGCAACGCCCTTGATTTCGATAAAGTTGCTTACAATCTCAATTTCGCAATACATACAAGCGATTTTTTCTCGGCTTCCGAGGAAGTACCCAAACTCGAAGTGGGTCCTGACTTTGTCGCCACAGCATTTTCTCTCGATCCTGATGACCCAGACCGATATTTCAGTGATCCCCTGGTTGGCTCAAACTCCGTATACGTAATCGCCGCGGGTGAAAAGAAAAAAGCACATATCCCTGATTTTGACGAAGTAAAAGACGATGTGATGCCTTTTGTAAAACAAAAAGCCGAAAGCGAGGCGTTTACAGAGAAGATCAATGAAATGCAAAAAGCGCTAACAGAATCCCTGCAGGCTGAAAAATCGTTCGAAGATTCACTTCACAAAATCAAGCTCAACGTTACAACAACAGTCACATTCACAGCGTATGAAGCCTGGACGCAGGAAATGGAATATTACAATGAAATCATTCCTAATATTATTACGCATGGAAAAGGAGAACTTGCCGAAATCACCATGATAGAGGACGGTGCCCTCCTGGCGTTCGTGCAGGACAGACAACCGGGAGATGCTTCAACAAAAGAATTTATCAGGCCGGAATTTGCTTCCACATTATCCAAATATCGTGCTGAGCTCATGCTTGCGGGATGGAATGATTACATGCTTGATCAGGCTGAGTTCAAAGACCTGACCGAGAAATCGGATGAAAGTGAGTTAGACGCTGAGGCTGCAGAGGACGATGAGGAGTAAAAAGCAATTCAACTGTTCTACTGTTGACATTATTCATTGAGACATCCTCTCTGTAGTATCGGCACCAAATACCTCAGCCAGTACCCATTTGGTGGAAAACTGAACACTCAATATCCAACAAGGAATGTCCAACATCCAACGGATCTATTGGAATCTTCACTTGGGAATTGGATATTCCTTGTTGGATATTGGATATTTAACCACTCTTTTGAGGTTTAAACCATCCTGACACCTTCGCCCCGCACGCGGTACACACCCCATTATCAATAGCCAGTACCCGCGCTGAGTATCCATGCCGCGAAATCAGAACTTCGCCGCATCCCGAACACAATGTATCTTGCCCTATACCCATAATCACATTCCCAATATAAACATATGACAATTCTTTGGAACATATCGCATAAGCCTGTTCAAGTAATTCCATTGAGGTAGGCGGATTTTTCAGTTTATATTGCGGCCGATATGCGCTTATATGTAAAGGCACACCATCATCCAGATTATCACCAATCCATCCTGCTAGAGATTTTATATCGTCCGGATTATCATTTAATCCGGGAATAAGTAAATTTGTAAGCTCAACATGACACCCGGCCTCAACCGCCTGTCTGGCGAAATGTAAGACTGGCTCCAGAAAACCATGACAATGTTCCCTGTAAAAATTGCTGTCCATACTTTTGATATCAATATTCAAAGCATCTATTAATGGCAATAATTCCGCCGCCGGCTCACGATTGATGTGACCGTTGGTCACAAGTACGTTTACCAAACCCTTTGCCCTGGCGATCCGAGCGCAATCCCTTACGAATTCATACGCGATTAATGGCTCATTATAAGTGTAGGCAATCCCTATCGAATCACTTGCCGCGGCTTTGGCAACAACTTCATCGGGAGAATATCGATCGGACTGCTCTATTATCTGCTGAGAGATTGTCCAGTTTTGACAAAAATCACACTTAAAATTACAGCCCCACCCTCCTATGCTGAAGATGTTCGATCCCGGATGAAAATGATATAGAGGCTTCTTCTCTATCGGATCCATGGCAGATGAAGACAAAAGCCCGTATCCAATCGCTTTCAGCTCCCCATCCTGAGCGCGACGTACTCCGCACAGACCTGTCTTGCCGTCTGCAAGCAGACAGTTATGAGGACAAAGCTGACAGCTAAGCTGCCCTTTATCTGTCTTCTCCCAGAATCTGGCTGTTTGCATAGGAATGGCAGTTATTGGTTAATGGTTATCAGTTAATAGTTCAGGATGAATTAAGACACCTTTGTGTTCAGCTCCCATATGTTCATCAATCCATAAAGCGTCAAATTGGGGTCAAACTTAAACGGCATATTCAGGCCTTTCAGTACCCATTTCGCATAACCGCCTGTAGCGCAGAGATGGACTTTTTTCATATCCAGATTCTGCTTAAGATACATGATTACCTCACGAACAATTCCACGATAGCCTACATGCGCACCTATCCGCATAGCGCCTTCTGTGCTTCTGCCGATTTTTGAGCATTGATCTCTTAATTCAATATGCGGCAGAAGCGCCGTTTTTTCGGCCAGATAATCAGTCATCAGCGGCAGACCCGGCGCTATGACTCCGCCGATATACTTATTGTCTTTTGACACGACATCGAATGTAAGGGCTGTGCCGAAATCAATTACAATGGCGGGTGTGCCATAACGGTAGACAGCTCCGCAGGCGTTGGCAATACGGTCGGCGCCGATAGATGAAGGCTTGGGGTAGTCAATATGTATTCCGAGCTTAAGACGGTTATGGACTATCAGTGGCATGATTCTGCAGGTTTTCACAATAGTCCTTTTCCATAATTCTGTTAATTCTGGAACTACCGAACAAAGCACTGCCCCATGAATCTTTTTTCTCTGTATTGCTTTGGATATCGCCTTTTTTACTGTCGTGGCGGAACATTGTTTCGTGTCCAGTCTGAGGGTGTTTTCCAAGCGTTTCCCGTGTCCGACACCAATGGAAATTGACGTATTGCCGATATCGACAAGCAGAATTGAAGAAGATTTCATACTCATAGCGTGTTTGTAGCAAATGGGGGTATCTTTAGCAATATATTAGGAATTTCGAGGAATGTGCGATATAAGCATTTTTAGACAGGATCAACAGGATCGACAGGATCTTGCGCGCTTTGCGCGAATACTTGGGAAACATAAACTTTTATAAATTACTATTTGCTCAGGGTTTAATATTCCAAAATGTTCCCCTTAACAACCAACAACTCAACAAACCAACAACTCTTTGGGGCAAACTTTTTTCTTGACCGTCCGCCTATTTCTGGCTTCTGGCTAGTATCACGGGGCAGGCGAGATATTCCATGAATTATCCTTGATATTTATTGGGTTACTGCTAGATTTAGCCTTTAAAGTTTGGCTACATGGCCTGATTTTATCTGCCACACATAGACGTTTATTAAAGAAAGGATCGTATTAATGACAGACAACACTTCTTCTGAAGGCTCCGTTAAGAAAAAAATCCCGGTAATAGCTCGAAACCTAATATTCCCTTTTATTCTTGTTACAACTCTTTTCTCGCTTTGGGGTTTTGCGAACGACATTACTAACCCTATGGTGGCCGCTTTTAAAAAGATTTTGCTCATTAGTAATTTCGAGAGCGCGTTGGTTCAATTCGCTTTTTACGGTGGTTATTGTGTAATGGCAATTCCGGCAGCACTATTTATCAAGAGATTCAGTTATAAATTAGGTATTCTTCTGGGATTAATATTATACGCATCGGCGGCACTATTCTTTCCCGTTGCGGGACATATGATGTCTTTTGCGGCTTTCCTGATAGCTTATTTTGTCATGACCTGCGGTTTATCATTCCTTGAAACAACATCCAATCCCTACATCCTTTCCATGGGAGCTGAGGAAACTGCTACCCAGCGTTTGAATTTTGCTCAATCTTTTAATCCTATGGGCTCGCTTGTTGGTATGTTCGTGGCTATGACTCTGATATTGAATCAACTCACCGTTGTAAGCACCGACACAGAACTGTCTCCGATTCTCGCTCAGGAGGCACACACTCGAATCGGTCAAATCGCTGCTGTTAGCAATGACTCGGGCCTTACTGAGATCATAAAAGACCAAGACATCAATATCTCAGAAATTGAGGGGCTTGATGCTCAAAAATGGGCTGTAATCCAAGGTCTGCGTATGAACAGTTGGATCAGCGGTGAAACTAGCGACAAAATAGATGAAAGCATCGACAATAAAAAACCAATAGATTGGACACCAATACTCACGGAACTAAAAAGCAAACATACCGAACTAGCCGCTATTCTCAGAATAGTTGAAACCGATAAGGATGATTCAGCAAAATGGGAACAAATCCAGTCTGCAGGTCTTGACGCAGCTGTAAATGACAAAGCACGCGAAGCAATTGTCAAAGATATTACCATAGGAGAAGCTATAAACTGGGGAGAAACTCCATTATTAGCTGGTATTCCTGATGAAGAACAAGCTAGACGAATGATTTCGTCCGTTGATACCGAAAAATGGAGCCAGATTCAACAATTTGACTTGAATGTTTTACAAAAACCATATTTTGCGATTGGATTGGTTATCCTTATTGTTCTGGTAATATTTTTCTTCGCAAAACTTCCTGCGAGTCAAAATGAAGATGATAAATCTCTCCACATCGGCCCGACTCTAAAACGTCTCTTTTCAAACAAAAGATACATTGAAGGTGTCGTTGCGCAGGCTTTTTATGTCGGCGCACAGATTATGTGCTGGACCTTTATTATTCAATATGCAGCTAGCGAACTGGATATGCCTTACGGGAAAGCCCAGGGCTACAACATTGCTGCAATGATTATTTTCTGCAGCAGCAGATTCGTATGTACCTTTTTGTTAAAGTTCTTTAAACCGGGAGCGTTATTAGGCTCTCTGGCCATAGGTGGCTTTCTTTTGACTACTGGAACCATATTTATTCGAGGCATGACAGGCCTTTATTGTCTGGTCGGAGTCTCAGCATGTATGTCACTTATGTTCCCTACCATTTACGGTATTGCGCTCAGAGGACTTGGTGATGACGCCAAGCTGGGTGCTGCCGGCCTTATAATGGCTATCGGCGGCGGTTGCCTTATGCCCCCAATGCAGGGATGGATCATGGATCAATCGGCGTTTGATTTAGGATTCATGGAATTAACAAGCGCACGCGCATCATTTGTCCTGCCTCTGATATGTTTTGCCGTAATCACGCATTATGGCTTCAGAACATTTCTTAAACACGACAAAGTATAAAAAGAATCAGATAGAAAAGGCTAATAGATCATATAATTGCACAAGTTAAACTTTAATAATCGTAATTATAACTGAGGGAGTAATATGAGTATTAATCTTTCACCGCTAGACATAACAATTCTTGTGGCATATTTTGCGGCAATTGTCGGGGTCGGCCTGTGGGCCGGACTCAAGAAGAAGGAATCTACGGGTAGCGACAGTTACTTTCGTGCCGGCGGAACGCTGACGTGGTGGGTTATTGGCCTTGCCCTCTTCTCAACAAACATTTCTACCATCCACCTGGTAGGATTTGCTCAGGAAGGATATGTTAACGGTCTTGCTCACGGCAACTTCGAATGGATGGCACCATTTACTCTTATCGCGCTTTCTCTGTTCTTCGCGCCGTTTTACCTGAAATCGAGGATCGCGACATTACCCGATTTTCTGGAAAAACGATACAGCCGCAGCTGCCGCGACTGGCTAGCGTTTCTCTCAATCCTGTCGGCTGTTATGATTCATATAGTGTTCTGCCTGTATACTGGCGCAGTCGTGCTTAAAGGATTATTTGGTATCCCAATCAATGTCAGCATCATACTGGCTGCCGTGGTTACGGGCATATACACCGTTATCGGAGGATTGCTGGCCGTAGTGATAACCGGTGCAATGCAATCGGTAATCCTTCTTGTCGGCTCCATTATCATCACCATAATCGCAATGAATCAAGTCGGCGGCTGGTCCGGCCTGGTCGCCAATGTGGAACCTGTCAAACTTACCGTTCTGAGAAGCGCCAGTGATCCCTGTAATCTTCCCTGGTATTCTGTATTCCTGGGTTATCCGGTAATCGGCTTATGGTACTGGTGCGCGGACCAGACTATCGTCCAGCGTGTGCTGGGCGCGAAAGACGAGAATCACGCACGGGTCGGCCCGCTGTTCTGCGGATTTCTGAAGATTCTGCCGGTTTTCATCTTTTTCCTGCCAGGAACAGCTTATTATGCCCTGGTTAAAATGGGTAAATTCGCCCCGCTCCTGGACACAAAGGATTGCTACGCAAGAGCCATTATGGATCTTCTGCCTGCAGGGCTTAGAGGACTTATGGCCGCGGCACTCCTGGCAGCGCTTATGAGCACTGTTGCAGGCGCTCTTAATTCCATTGGTACTTTGTTCAGTTATGACCTATGGAAACGATGGAAACCTGATACACCCGATAAAAAGCTTGTTCTGATCGGGAAGATAGCAACGTTTGCCGGCATGGTAATAGCGATATTGTGCGCACGGATGGTCGAAAGATTTGAGACTATATATCAGGGCGCCAATGCCGTCATATGCTACCTGGCACCTCCTATTACGGTAGTCTTCCTATTCGGTGTTTTATGGAAGAAAGCTTCCACGAAAGGCGCTCTATACACTTTGGGCCTCGGTTCACTCCTGGGCGGTGTTGTGTTTTGCCTTGATTTCTTCAGTAAGAATTATTGTGAATGGTTCAACGCTACTGCTCCGGCTCTGGCAAACTTTGAGTTCCTGTTCAAAGAAGGAAAATGGAACGTGCCGTTCATGATGGCCGCCTTTTACCTGTTTTGCATTGATGCCGGGATTATGATTGCTTTTTCCATTGCCAAACCGCATCAGCATACGGAGGAAAGCTCCAAGCTGGTATGGAATAATCCTATTGACGCGTTACGCGGCAATGCATGGAAGGGCATTGGCAACTACAAGTTCCTTTCCGCAGCACTGTTTGTAACAATGGTCGTTCTTTACATCATTTTCAGATAACACGCGGCAGAAAAGGTTTCATGTGTAGGGTTTCTTGAATTCCTGAACACTACTTCTGCAAAATGTATTTTGCAGAAGTCTATTATAACAATCAAATAAGGAGAAATATTATGAAGAGATGGTTTAATTGGATAGTTTTAACTCTCTGTTGTGTTGTTTTATCCGGATGCAGCAGTATCTGCCCTTGCAAAAGTACGGTGGTTGTGCGTACGGGAATGGTAACCGGCCTGAAACCGGAAAAGGCCGCATACTACAGAAAATTGCACGCAAACACATGGCCAGGCGTGTTAAAGCAGATCGAAAAATCCAATATCCGCAATTTCTCTATTTACGAAAAAGAAATTGATGGCGAACTCTATCTCTTCGGATACTACGAATATATCGGCAAGGATTTCGATGCCGACATGACTGACATGGCGAAAGATGTGATCACTCAAACGTGGTGGAAGGAAACGGATCCATGCCAGAAACCATTGTTCGAAGCCGCAAAAAAGAAACAAATCTGGTCCAACGCTGAAGAAGTGTTTCATTCGGACGGCGCTATTGATGTCGTACCCGAAAAGGTCGTCAGAATAGGAACTATTACCGGCTTGAAATACGAAAAGGAAGCATATTACCGTACCCTGCATCAAACCACATGGCCGGGCGTGTTAAAGCAGATTAAAGACGCTAATATCCGCAATTACTCGATCTATCTGAAAAAAATCAAGGGCAAACTATATCTGCTTAGTTATTTCGAATATGTTGGCAAAGACATGAATAAGGATTTTGCCAAGATAGGCGAAGATGCTACTACACGCCGCTGGTGGAAACAGACTGATGATTGTCAGATCCCCTTGCCTGCCGCCGAGAAGAAGAAGGAAATCTGGGACAGTATGACAGAAGTATTCCATTGCGATTAATACCAGAAAGAAGTTACAAGTTACAGGGGTTACCCCCCTTCGCTCGGAAGCTACGGAGGGGCAGGCAAGTTACAAGAAAGAGAGATCAGCAAATTCCTAAACCAGTTTCGCTCCGGCGGAAGGCTCCTGAATTCAACACCTTGGGAAAAGTGCTTCAAAAACCACTGTAAATATTGAGTTTGGTTTGGGAAATGGGTGTCCCGCAGCAAAAATCAGGAATATTTACTGCCCATCCAAATCGAAATCGGGATCGTCTTTTCCTCTCCCTCATGTTTTCGATTTCGATAGCGATCCCGATAGCGATTTCGATTCAAAAACTATAGCATTTCAATGCGTATTTCAACTTCTTGTTTTTTGGGTGCCCCAATGTTGAACTCAAGAAGAATTTCTCTCGTCTCACTCCTCTTGATTTTCTCTGTGCCTCGGGCTCTCCAGGCCGGGAGGCCGGGTGGTAGAATCTCAAAAGGATATAAGTGAGTGGATAGAGCTTAGAGTAAAGTGGCTCCGTCCGAAGGCTTGATAACGCTTATCTCACAAGGATGCCCATGCACCTTTTCGTAGGCGGAGTTGACTGCTTTACTCACTACATCAACGTCGCGCGGATGGACAAGCAGAACCGCGCTACCCCCAAACCCGCCGCCTGACAGTCTGGCGCCCATTACACCGGGGATTTTCTCCGCCGCATCAACAATCGTATCCAGTTCAGGACATGAATTCTCAAAATATTCCCGTGAGCTCTTATGCGACGCAAACATCAACTTACCAAATTCCGGCAGATCGCCTTTCGCAAGCAATTCCATTCCTTTGAGCACACGCTCATCTTCACCAATAGGATGAGCCGCCCTTTTTGCGGTTACGGGATCCATTTTTGCGGAATGTGCTTCCCATTCCTGCCAGCTTACGTCTCGTAATGCTGTAACTGGATGATCCAGGACAGAAGCAAAGTATTTTGCTGACTCTTCACATTTCTCACGCCGCTCATTGTATTCTCCATCCACCAGCGCGTGTTTTGCCTTGGTATTGCACATCAAAAAGCACGCGTCATTGCCGAGCGGTACATTTTTAACTTCAAGCGATCTGAAGTCGGTCATGACTAGTCCGTTTTCTTTTCCGAACAAACTCGATATCTGGTCGAGCAACCCACACTTGACCCCCGCATATTCGTGCTCGGCGGCCTGACCTATCTTAGCGAGCGTCAGATTGTCCACTTTGATGCCATAAAGCGACCCCAGAGCCAGGCCGGAAGATATCTCAAGCGCCGCAGAACTGGACAAACCCGCCCCCAACGGCACATTACCCCCAATCAGGCCCTTAAAGCCCGTATTGACTGCTCCATGCTTGCCTAGTCCCGCCAGAACACCCCTGACATAGTTCGACCAGGGCTGATCGGATGAAGGGGTAATAGAGCCGATATCAAAAGACGTCTCTTCGTTCAGATCTCCCGCGACGAGGGTACATTTTGTGTCATCTGAAGGGGCGGCTAGAAAGAATATCCCGAAATCTATCGCTGCTGACAGAACATACCCTTCGTTGTAGTCGGTATGATTCCCAACGACCTCAACCCTGCCGGGCGCATAGGCCGCAATAGTATGAGCACAACCGAAATGGTCTTGAAATTTATCCTTCAATTCATTGAATACTTTTTCATTAACCACTGGCTATACCCCCTACCAGAAGATTACATAGAGAATCAGTGTCATTATGACAACACCTATGCCGGCTATCTTTGCCGGATTGGAGCTTGTGAGATCAAGTGTAGTGTCCGACTTGAACTCTACAGGCTTGTCCAGCTTCCTGAACAATCCAATGACAGTCATAATAATCAGTACCGAACCAAGACATATAGCCATTCTGTCCAGGAAAGCAATTTCCGGCGCCCATTTGGCAAGAGCGCCATAAATCAGAGGATTCACCATGAGCCCGATTACACCCGTTGAGCCATGCGCTGTACGATTGAGAAGGCCAAATATGAATACGGCAAGAATTCCCGGTGAGATATAGCCCTGAAATTCCTGGATATATTTGAAAATTCCTCCGAACCGTGGATTCGCAAGTTGAGGCGAAATTATACAGCCGATTACAACAAAGACACCAACGCATATTCTACCGACCGTAACAAGTGTATGCTGAGCTGCATCCTTCTTGATGTAGCGCCCAAAGATATCCATGGTAAATATTGTCGATGCGGCATTAAGTATTGCGGCCAACGAGCTTATAATTGCTCCCAACAGGGCGGCCATAACAAAGCCACGTAAACCATTTGTCGGCACCAGTTTGCCGATTAGAAGGCCAAGCGCCGAATCTGTCTTGTATCCTACCAGTGTCGAATCTTTCACCTTTTCGCCACTTGTTTCGGCCCTTGCAACAACCTGTGCGTTGTGAGCGTTGATTTCAGCTGCCTTTTCCTGGTTACGGTCCTGCCAACCTTTATCGAATTTGTAGACCGTCAAAGAGTCTGCCGAGGCTTTGTCTGATTCGAACGATTCAAGAACTTTAGTGTTCTGAAGAACTATCTTTTCATCGTTTGACGCAAGCTCGGCCATATCATTGCTGTACATATTGAAAGCCATAAGGCCGGGGAAAACTATAATAAAAGGTATGATAAGCTTCAGCGCTGCCGCAAAAACGATACCCTTCTGCCCTTCTTTGAGCGATGCAGAACCCAGGACACGCTGTGTTATGTATTGATTGAGGCCCCAGTAGTAAAAGTTAGGAATCCAGAGTCCAATAACCAGAGCAGTCCATGGAATGTTTTTATCCGTGCGCGGCAGAACCATATGAAGCTTAGTTTCATTAAGAAACTGGAATCTACCAGCTCCACTGAGTGCTTCATCCATATTTGCCGCGACCGAACCTGTGGCATCGACAAGTTCACCTGCCGGCATGAGTCCCAGGTGACGCAGAGCAAGCCAGGTGATAATACCACCCGCTATTACCAGCGCGGTTCCTTGTATCAGATCAGCCCATGCGCAGGCCTTGAGACCGCCAGAAGCTACATAGATGGCTGCAATGATACCCATTATCCAGCAACACAATGTCAAAGTAATCCCAACGTCCGCCTGCGCCAGAAGGTTTTGCATAGTTAATGCGCCGGCATAGATTACACCTGATAATGAAACAGCTATGAGGATGATAAGCATGAAAATGGCCATCATGCTCCTGGCCCAATGGTTGTAGCGGTGTTCCAAAAATTGGGGGATAGTAAAAATACCAGTTTTCAGGAAGTACGGGAGAAATGCAAATGCCACAACAACAAGTGTTATCGCGGCCATCCATTCATAGCTTGCTATGGCGAGCCCAAGATAATCCGCGGCACTGCCTGACATGCCCACAAATTGCTCGGCTGAAATATTTGCGGCAATCAGGGATATCCCTATAAGCCACCATGTTAAACCACGACCGGCAAGAAAGTAATCTTCACTGGTCTTTTCTTTCCTGCTTTTCAGCAGGCCTAAAGTAATAACACCTACTATAAAAGCTACGAATATAATCAGATCCGCTAAACTGAATGCCATAATATATCTCCTGTATCTTTACTGTTTCTCGCACCAAAATGTTTCGCAATACTATATTGATTATTAAATAATTTCCAATGAAAAATCTGATGCCGGCGCCGAATGTGTCAGACAGCCCAGCGATATAGCGTTAATTCCGGTTTGGGCTATTTTTTCGACATTCTCGAGTGTTATTCCGCCGGATGCCTCAAGTTTCGCTCTGCCAGCACAAATATCCACACATCGCCTCAATTGCTCAGGCGGCATATTATCGAGCAAAACCCAATCAGGACGGCCCTTTAGAGCATCCTCCAGCTCTTTCTCATTCTCCACCTCCACCTCAATAATAACCCCCGGATTCAGATCTTTCGCCTTTTTTATACAATCCGCAATCGGCAATCCGCAATCCGCGTTCCCTTCCCCTCTTTCCGCAATCCGCAATCCGCAATCCGCAATCCGAAGATGATTATCCTTTATCAAGACTCTGTCATACAGTCCATTTCTGTGATTCACACCGCCGCCGCACAGCACTGCATATTTTTCCAATACGCGAAGACCCGGAGTTGTCTTGCGTGTATCGAGGATGACAACTCCGTATTTTTTGACCTTTTCAACAAACTGATTTGTAAGCGTAGCTATACCGGTCATTCTCTGCACGAAATTAAGAGCCGTCCGTTCACCTGTAAGAATTCCACGCGCAGGGCCCTCTATGGTCATTACGCCTTGATCCGCTTTTACACCCTGCCCATCGTTAATATCAGTTTTGCATTGAATCCCGGAATCAACTTCTGAAAAAACCATTCGCGCCACATCAATCCCTGCCAGAACATACGCGCCGCGCGAAACAATAGCCGCCTTTGCGATCGCAGATTCAGGGATAATCGCATTGGTAGTTATATCACCTGCCCTGCATCGTGCTTGCTCTGGTGCAGGGCCCGCCCCGATGTCTTCTTTCAAGGCCCGGCGTACTATTTCAGCAACTTCAGGGTTATCTATTATTGCTGGTAAATTCATAATAAAATCTCAGCTCGCTTGGGGTCAGGCCGTTTACTTTCCGCCCCACCTCCCCCCGTAAAGTCAAGGCCAGACCCCGTCTCGCCTTGGTTCCATTTATCCTGTTGATCTTGTTAATCCCGTCGAAAAATCTTCTCTTTCTCCCTCTCTCAGGTTTCTCCGCCACAGGCGGATCCGCCCGAGGAGGAAGGTTTCCGCCCTCATCCCTCTCTCTCCCACCTGCATGGAAAATAACAACTGCCAGCCGCTGCTTTATCGTTTTCGCATGCTATTACGAAACTGTTGTCCAGCCTATGATAGTTGGTCTTGTGATCGTACGAATGAGCAGAGAAAGAAAAGAAATATGATCCAGCGGCCAGGTTAAGATTATCTATTCTAAGAACAACACTCCCCTCACCTTCCACCGAAGGAATATCAAAATTCTCAATTTGCGTATTGTTACCGTAAATAGTGTGACCTTCATTACTTGAAATACTGAACCCAAACACCGGGTTTTCGATACGTTTCTGGGCCTTATAGAAAATACGTATAGTCAAAGACTTTCCTGATTCAAATTTTTCTACTACATTTCCAGCTTGGCCCTGAAATTCAACTTTAACTATTTTGAGCTCACCCGATCCCCACTCTTTCTGAATGCCTGCGGCTTCTTTCCTGCCCGCCGATGTTCTGTATTCCCCGACCACGGTTCCAGGCTCTCCTAACCCACCCACAACACCTTCATTAAGGAGCAGAATACGATCGCTCATACGCTGAATGGTCGGTAGATCATGCGAGACAATCAGCATTGTTTTGCCCTGAGCCTTGAATTCCGCCATACGATTAAGACATTTTTGCTGGAATGCCACATCGCCGACCGCCAGTACTTCATCTATCAGAAGAATATCGGGATCCACCTCTACAGCAACGGCAAACCCGAGTCTTATATACATGCCGGAAGAATAGTGTTTTACCGGCTGGTCTATATATTCATGTACCCCCGCGAAATCAACTATGGCATCAAACCGTTTTTTCATACGTTCCCGCGGCAAGCCCATTATGGCGCCATAGAGATAAACGTTTTCACGCCCCGTAAGGTCCGGATGAAAACCAGCGCCCAATTCCAGTAATGATGATATTGTTCCATTTGTGCTGACCTCTCCTGTTGTCGGCATCATGGCGCCCGCGACTATTGAGAGCAGCGTGCTTTTACCCGCGCCGTTCGAGCCAATAATTCCGAGAGTTTCACCTCGAACCGCGCTGAAATTTATGTCTTTCAGGGCCCAGAAGTTTTTGCTCCCGCCATATTTCAGCAGACCAAGCACGGCGGATTTCAGCGTACGCACGCCGCCCGGATGAAGCTTGAACCTTTTGGTTACCCCTTTAACTTCTATGACGCTATTCTTCATTCTAACTGCTGACTCCTGACTTTCACGTCGCCGCCTTGGCGGCAAGTGACCACTTAGCGATTCCATCGCTGACGTGGCTGCCTCCTTAACTATTCATTACAATTCATCAGCAAACTTTGACTGCAAACTTTGAAAAACCATTAACCCGATGAACAAACATGCCCAGGCTATCACAAGAGACACTTTCATCATGGCAGGAGTTAACGGGTTTACCGACAGAAAAACACTTCTGTACGCGGAAACAATACCTGCCATCGGATTCAATATTGCCAGGTGATGGAATCTGGCCGGTATAAGATCGAAAGTATAGATAACCGGCGTCATAAAGAACCAGGCCAGCATTACGACACCAAGGATATGTTCAGTATCCCGGAAGAATACGTTTATGGACGAAACAATCAGGCTGATCCCCAAGCAAAAAGCCACATGGGTCAATACGATTAAGGGAAGAAAGAGTACTGAACCAAAATCAGCACCTGTTACCAGGAGATAACAGACTAAAACAATCAAAGTTAACAAAAAGTTAATCAGGTTCGCGGCGATCATAGACAAAGGAAGGATTATTCTCGGGAATGCTGTTTTTTTGATCAGATTCGAATTACCCGCAACGGCCTGAAGTGAGTCCCCGAGGCACATGGAAAGAAACTGCCATATAATAATACCCGTAACTAAAACAGGTAGTCCTATCTTTATTTTCATCACAAATTGCAAAAAGAATGAATATATCAGGATAAAGAATACAGGGACTAAGAGTGTCCAGAAGAAGCCCAACACCGAGTTTTTATATCTGATCTTGATATTCCTTAAAACAAGGATCAGAAACAGCTCCTTACGATCAAATATGTCGCTTATAAGCTTAAACATGTGCGAATTCTCCGTTCTTGGGCCCGAATTGTCAAATTTAAAAGAAATACGGGAATTTCACTCCAATGTTACCATAAGCCCAATACTCCATTACTCCACGCCGTTTGCGCCACAGCGCAATCGGTTTTTTTTCGCTTTCCCCCTTGACAGAATTTGCTGTTTTTGATATACAAGTATTAATACTTTTATAAGGAGGCATATCATGAAGAGGTTGAATCAATTGATGTTTCAGAGGGACAAGATCAAAAAAGGTATTATTTCAAACTTGGATCTGTTAATGGGGTCGATTGTTAAAGCGCCCTCACAGTCGGGATATTACCTGACCGACAAGGTGGACGGAAAGACGGTAACCAAATACATTCGAAAAAATGTACTGAAAGAAGCTGGTGAAATGACTGTAAAACACCGACGTCTTCGTAAACTGGCGCGAGAACTCTCACAAGTGAACTTCAAGATTCTCAGATACAAGGCTGTTCACTGAAACCATCGACTATTTACTCTTTGTCTTGGCTTTGGCCTTAGCTTTAGTTTTATTAGCTTTAGGCTTAGTCTCGACCGATATCTTCGCGGGTCTCTTAAGCAATGTTCTGATTTGCTCTGTGTTCAGGCGGGAAACAGCATCTTCCGACATACCAAGGGCTATGAGCCGTTTCTGCTGGGTTTTTATCCTACGTTTGCGTTCCCTGGTTTTCTTTTTCGGCCTGGTCTTTGGATCTTTATTGAATGATCTTCCTGTGCCCATAATGTCCTTTTTTTACATATTCAGTATACACGATTGTTGGGAAAGAGAGGTTATAGCAGAGCATTTTGCGCTGCAAGCTTTTTTGTGAAGATTTTTCAGGCTACAAATGACGCAAAATGCGAAATCCTAATATCTAATATATAATTTCTAAACAAATCCTAAATTCTAATGTTCAAATAATCAAAACATTTGGTGCCAATACTTGCAGATCTGCACTTCTGAGCATTCTCTGCGTTTTGAGCATTTGAATTTAGATCATTGAAATCTTGTCCCGCCATAGCCTTGGCAACGGCGGATTGTTTAGAATTTAGGGTTTAGTGCTTAGAATTGCTTTCTGGTATTCGAACAACTGTCTCACCGGCTTAATAATGGCTGTACCATGTTCCCTCTAAATTCCCTAATAAAACAGGCATTTTCAGCTGTTTCTCGTGCCAATCTTACATTCACCACCCTATTGGCATGCTCTATGCTAATACTATAGGCGGCCTTAAGCTGGGTTGGTAAGAGAGGACCCACACAAACGGTAGCGATAATGAAAATTTATCCTGTCCAATGAAACCAACCTGGCTGACAGGCCTTTTTACTGTAAGTCGCCTGCCAGCCAGCTCCGTCACTCTGAACTCATGCAATGATCAGGCTAGGAATTCCGGTTAGAATGAACTTAATCGGGATCGCTATCGAAATCGATTCTGTAGTTTTGTAGACCCAAGCTACGTAATTTATTACAAGGCGGTAGATGTCCTGCTTTTTGTACCTCAATCCCATGTTATTTCGATACCGATACCGATTTCGATAGCGATTTGGTATATTTGCTGTGTATCCTTCGCCTGGTTTAAGTTTCAACGCAAAACAGGGAAGAACCTAAATACAAGATACTATATCCGTTCCGGTGTCTCTATACCCAGAAGCTCAAGTCCTTTATGTAATACTTTTGCCACAATTCCACATAATTGCACTCGGCTTTCTCTAACCCCCGTATCGGCTTTTAAAAAAGGAACATTCTGATAAAACGTACTATAGGTCCGCGCCAGATCGTACAGATAATCAGCCAACACACTTGGCTTATAGCTATGCGTCGCGCGTATAATATGTTCCGAGAATTGAATAACTTTCAATGCCAGTATCCGCTCTATTGGTTCTGTAAGTTTAAGTAAAAACGATGCAAGGTCACTGTCAGGAAACTTTTCTGAATACTTATCCCGAACACTTTCGATACGCGCATAAGCATACTGAAGATATGGCGCCGAATTTCCGTCCAACGCCAATGCCTTCTTCCATGTAAAAGTAACCGCCGTTTGAGGGCTTTGACTTAGATCCGCATACTTCACCGCTCCAATCCCTACCGCACGCGCAACTTCTTTCTGTTGATCTTCAGCCATTTCCGGGCTTGATTCTTTAACTATTTCCAACGCTCTAGCTTCCGCCTCATCAAGCAGTTTTTCCAGCTTGATAACATTTCCCTCCCGCGTTGAAAACGTACCCTCCGGCAGACGCATCAAGCCAAACCATACGTGATGCAGATTAACCTTCAGGCCCAGCTTGCTGCTGATTGCAAAAATCTGCCTGAAGTGAAGCTGCTGGCGTTCATCTGTGATATAAACGATTTTGTCCGGCTGAAATTCATCTATGCGGCTCATGACAGTCGCCAGGTCGCTTGTAGCATAATTAAAGCCGCCATCACTCTTGCGAACTATACAAACCGGCAGTTTTTCATCATCCAGAAACACCACCGTTGCACCTTCGCTTTGTTCGGCAAGCTTTTCCTTTTCAAGCTTGTCGATTACACCTTGAAGTTTGTCTTTATAGTAACTCTCACCTCGGACAAAATCGAACGACACATCCAGCCGCTTGTATATCCGGTCAAATTCTTTCATGCTGACTTCAACAAATTCTTTCCACAACGCAATATTTTCCGCGTCTCCGGACTGAAGCTTTACAAGCTCCTGCCTGCATTGCTTGAGCCATTGCTCATCTTCTCTTGACTTCTCGTAGCTCTTTACATACACACGTTCAAGTTCTTCGACAGGTGCTTTTTCCAGCGCTTCCTTATCGATAAAATTGCGATAGCCCATTGTCAAGATCCCGAACTGCGTTCCCCAGTCACCGATATGATTATCTGCGATAACCTTGTATCCAAGAAAACGATGCATTCGGTCCAACGCATTACCTATGATCGTGGATCGAATATGCCCGATATGCATGGGCTTAGCCACATTCGGGCTCGAATAATCGATTACTGCCGTATGCCCCTCCCCTGCCCCGGAAACTCCCAAACCCGCATCTTCCGCGATGGCCTTGAGGCGGTTGATAAGAAATTCCTGCTTTAAAGACATATTAATAAAACCCGGACCGGCAACATCAATCTGCTCCAGAATGTCGTCATCACCTGCCGACATACAGGCGGAAACAGATTCAGCGATTTCACGCGGAGATTTTTTCAGCATCTTTGCCAAAGCCATTGAATCATTACACTGATAATCTCCAAACTCTGGATTTTCTGCGGCAACAACAGAGATTGAGGAGAATTCACTGGCAGAATCCGGATAGACCTTCTTAAAGCTATCTTTCAGTTTTTCCGCAAGAATTTCGTTAATAAGCTGCATTTTATCGTATCTCGTAAAGCGCCGCATCACTCGCTTACGCTCGCAAGCGGCTGGTATTTCGTATCTCGCCAGCACTCTGCCAGCTTCTGCCTTCTTTCATTCATCAACAGATTACTCCAATGTTTTCGACAACAGCAATCAAATAAAGAGGAATTTCCATTGACGGACGCAGTTGCGTGAGTATATCAAGGGAATGTTTTGCAATGGAGGTACAGTTCTTTTGAATATTCAAGGACAAACATCGGGTATTGATGATGAGCGCAAAAAGAAGGCACGATTAAAAATCGGCCTTATACTGATAGCCATCAGCTATATTTTCTGGGGAGCGATGTTTGCGTTCGGCGCGTTAGCGATCAACAATATAAAATCACCCTGGTCGTACGCTGCATTAGCGGCGTTTATCCTGAGCTGGATAATTTTTATCCCTGGCATAATGATGACGGGTGTGGGAGCTTTTCCCTTGATCCGGCTCGGCTTTCGCCAGCTTCTCAAACGCAAGAAGAACACACACAATAAAATGCAATAGGTTTAGACAAAATTAAGATCAGATACTCCGTGGCTTTTATGCAAGAAGACATTATGTCTTTATCAGATAACAGAGAAAATGTGTGCAGGAAACATCAACCATCCCCCTTCGCCAAGGCTACGGAGGACAGGTCAACCATCAACCATTAACCATACGCTGTTCGAAACCCTTTTCGAACAACGTCTAGATAGAAGCCCAATCCGCGTCCTGTAGACCTCTTTTAGCCAGCGCCTGTTGGGTCTTTTCCTGTGAAAGCTTAATCGCACAGGTGATTTGCTCACTGGCAATGTCCATTTCCTGCTCTTTTGCCATGGTCTCACCCAGCTTGACGTAAAACCCGATCAATACCGTATCCTTATCAGCGGGATCAAGCTTGCCATTCTCAAGAGCCAGCCTTACGGCCTCCTGGAAGCCATCAGTATCCACTCTGGCCTTAGTTACATAGAAACCATGCTTACCGCCTTCCCGTGAACGTGAGGCCGAACCTGCAGTATCCTGTGGAATCCTGTAAAGGGTTGGCGTTTCCGGCGTATATACAAATTTACCGCCGCCAGCGGAATAACGCATCCATGTATGTGAATCTTCAGACACCTTTTCAGGAGGGAAAGGGTACGCTTTCGCTATCTCCGTTCTGACAGCAGTAGCGGAAGTCAGATTTGTATATCCTTTGTCAGTACCAATTTCAATCCACGCATTCAGCCCCTGGGGTGGATTATGTTTATGCGATTCGATAATCTCCACTATAGAAGGCGTAAGTTTTTCTTCAGGCACAAGTTCACTGTTCTCATCAATAATCTTTATGGTGGAATAGATCACACTTGCCTCCGGATCTTCCATAAAGATTTTCCTGGCAGTTTCTACGCGTTTCGGATCGGAATCATCGTCAGCATCGTTATAAAGCACAAAAGGCGAATCATGCTCGTGAGCCCAATCAATTCCTATGTTTCTGCAATATCCCGGCCCATCGTTAGTCTCTTTAAATATGACATGAATCTTATCCGGGTGTTTTTCGCTAAGCTGTTTGAGATAATCTTTTGCCTGTTCAGAAGGTGAAAGGTCATCAACAATAACCAATTGCCAGTTACTATCCGTCTGCTCGAACAGAGACTTTATAGCTTCATCAAGATATTTCCTGCTTTGTTCATCACCATTAAGCCAATGCGGCATAACAAAAGTTGCGGTTCCGTTCTTTATATCCACCCTGTTTACCTCCTACCCTTGTGTTGTTTTTCAAAAACCTGAAATTCATATATGTTCGGCTTCCATAAATATTCCATATAAAGACGGACATGACGAGCTTTCACAGAATTAACTTTCAGATTCAAGCCGTCCGGTTTTTTGCCTTTATGAAAAGTTTTCCATTTCTCATCTTTTTTGTACTGCAATTCATAATTTTGCACTCCATGATCACCGCCGTATACGGCAATACGGTCAATATCAACAGGCCACCCCAAATCCACTTCAATCCAGCCGGCAGTGTCCTCGTAACTCGGATCATGCCACTTACCCTTCCAGTAAGTAGTCAAATCATTATCAAATGCTTTTGAAGCGTTATGATCTTCATCCAGCGCAGGTGATGAAGTTGCATTCTTGCGTATTGATACCGCGCCTTTCTCAATGTTTGAAATTGGAGGAATGCTCAAAGCATCCCCGTCAAGTTTCAGCATTACTATCGTATTTGTAGGATTGAAGTGTTCTGGAGAGATTTTTATTGTAATTTTACTATGGGTTTGCCGCACCCACGCCTTGCCGCCGGTTAAGACCTTGTGGCCCACTATTTTTTTGTCGAAACCGTGCAGTTCAATAGATCCTTTAGGGGGCTTCTGCAATATGTGAAGATATATCTTATTACCGTTTCTCGTTGAGGTGATATTATCAGTCGGACAAAACACCCACGGCCCTCCTGTTGTGCCATAAATACTTTCTCCATATTTCTTAAGCCACTTACCTATGGCAAGATAACGCTTCGCTACTTCAGCTGGAATACTGCCATCTGGCGCAGGGCCAAAATTCAAAGCTAAATTCCCTCCGTTACCCGCACAACGAACGAGAACACGGATACAATCTTTCAGGCTTTTGACTTTAGAATTCTCACGAAACGACCATCCACTATGTATGGACATACATGTCTCCCAGGGACGATCAATCTGGAAGCAGCCTACACGGCCCTCGGGCGTGTCAAAATCACCAGGCAATTCTCTTGCTATGCGGCTATTGATAATTATCCCCGGCTGTAATTCTCGAATCATCGGGTCAAGTTCTTCCGAATTCCAAGAGGAACCTTCCATTCCAAGCCCATCAAACCATACACCGTCAATTTTCCCGTAATTGGTTAACAACTCCCTGACCTGCTCATGCAGATACTTTACGTAGCGTTTATGGTTATCTGTAAGATAATCGGGGTGAGTCCAATCCGGCTGAGAGTAGTACCAGAATATTTTTACCCCCGCCTCATGACAGGCATCGGCCAATTCTTTTGTTATATCGCGTCCAAATGGTGATTTGGTGATTTTGTAATCGCGCTGGCTGGTATCAAACATACAAAAGCCGTCATGATGCTTTGTGGTAAAGATAAGATAACGCGCCCCTGAATCCTTAATCATGCGAACCCATTCTTTGGCGTTAAATTTTACAGGATTGAATTTTTTATAAAGGTTGTCGTACTCTTTAGCAGGCACACCCTGAGTGGCTTTTCCTTTACCCGGACGGTCACCGAATCTGCCCCAACTTATTTCCGTATTTTTGAGAGCACATGGTCCCCAGTGAATAAAAACTCCAAATCTGGCATTTTCCCACCATTTCATGTGCTCATATTGCTGATTTTCACCGGTGGCGACATTCGGCTCGCTCCAGCCGATTTTCGCTACTAATAATAGAAATATCACAGCAATGAACGTATTTTTTACTGATTGCATCGAATATAGCTTCATATATTCTCTATTCCTTGATATTTATACCTGAAATATGCTTTCTAATAACTAAATCTACTATCAATAAAAACACCTTCAAACAGCCCAATCTTGACAAACAGCCTCTTTTTTTGTGACAAATTCAGTGCAATATGACTGCCAAACGTAAAGCTTCTATAAAAAAGACCTCTCGACCTGCCCGGAAATGCACCGAAAAAACAGAATGCCTTCCTCAAGATGACCCATTATATACCCGCCAAACTCTTTTACAAAAGATTAAAGACCGCTACGATGAAGTAGCTTGGGAAGATTTCATATCCTATTATCGCCAGTATGTCTACAACATAAGCAGAGGCATGGGACTTGATCATCATAATGCAGAAGAACTCGTCCAAATGGTGATGCTCAAACTCTGGAAGAAGCTGCCGGAAATAAAGTTTAACCGTGAACGCGGCAAATTCCGCAGCTGGCTCTGCACTGTTGTCCGAAACACCGTAAAAAACTTTATGCGCAGTTACAGTCGTCGAGCAAGCCGATTAAAGCGGTACAAGAAAAATGAACTGCCCGATTACCTGCGTCGCATAGATCTCAATTCATTGGAAATGATAGCCGAAGAAGAGTGGAAAGAATATATCAGCAACCTGGCATGGGGGAAAATAAAGGATGATTTCAGTGAATCGGTTCAGGAAGCTTTTCTGTTATGGGTAAAAGGTCGTCCTGTCTCCGAGATTGCAAAAACTCTTAAACTCCGGGAAAACACGATATACGTCTATAAAAGTCGTGTTCAAAATAAATTGCAAAAGATGATTCGTCATTTGGAAAACGAACTTGACTAGTGCGCCATATAATCAAACTATTCCATTATGAAAGATGTACAGAACAGTCATGATGACCGAAAAGTCCCGATTCATAAAGTTGGAATCAAGAATCTGCGTTACCCTGTAGTTGTCATGGATCGTCAGAATGAATCACAGCATACTGTTGCCACAGTTAACATGTTCGTGGATCTTCCTCACCACTTCAAAGGCACACACATGTCCCGGTTCGTGGAGATTATAAATCAGTACCGCGGCAGGATAGCCGTACAAGAAATCGGCGCCATTCTTAAAGCTATGCTGGAACGGTTCGAATCCGAAACCGCTCACATAGAAATCCGCTTCCCGTATTCGATTGAAAAGACCGCTCCTGTTTCAGGCGTCAAATCACTGATGGACTATGATTGCGCCTTTCTTGCCACCATGAATGTCTCGGATGGAGATAATAGTCTTGACCTCATTCTGGAAGCAGGTGTTCCTGTTACTACTGTCTGCCCCTGTTCAAAAGAAATCAGCGAATATGGTGCCCACAATCAGAGATCCCGGATAGTCATTCAAGTGAGAAGCCGAAAACTCGTTTGGCTTGAAGATCTGATAGAACTGGCAGAAGCCGAAGCCAGCGCGCCACTCTATTCTATGCTCAAGAGGGAAGATGAAAAATACCTGACAGAGCATGCCTACGAAAATCCTCGGTTCGCCGAAGACGTCGTTCGCTCTATCGCTGTACGGATGAGAAAAGATCCGCGTATTACCTGGTATCAGGTTGAAACGGAAAACCTCGAAAGCATTCATAACCACAATGCCTACGCGCAGGTAATTGGGCAAGCGGACTCATACTGCGGAGAATTTGTATAGAACAAAGCTCTTGAAGGTCTCGCCCGGCTCCAGCACAATTGAAGGAAAATCAGGCTTATTGGGTGCGTCCGGAAAATGCTGAGGTTCAAGGCATAAACCATAGCGACGCTCATATTTCCTACCATCTTTCCCCATTATGCCATTCAGGAAATTGCCGGTATAAAGCTGTACTCCCGGCTCGCTTGTAAAGAACTCCATAATTCGACCGCTGTTTAATTCAAAAACCCGCGCGGCCGGAATCTGCTTGCATTCCCCTTTGTTCAGCACCCAATTATGATCGTATCCATATCCATATTTAAGCTGTTCATCATCCTCATCGATTCTCGCGCCGATTTCAATAGGTTCCGTAAAATCTAACGGTGTACCCTTAACTGCTCTTATTTCGCCTGTCGGAACCTGGATTTCATCAGTCGGGGTGAAACTGTCAGCCGCAATCATCAGCTCGTGGCCAAGAATATCTCCTGCCCCGGCCCCGGCCAGATTAAAATAGGAATGATGCGTGAGATTAACTATTGTGGTCTGATCGGTTGCGGCGGTGAATTCCAGCTTGAGTCCATTTTGGTCGGTTAGTGTGTATATAGCCTTCACGTCAAGATTACCGGGATAGCCCTCTTCTCCGTCTTTGCTCATGTATTTCAATTCCAAAGCCGGCCCATCTTCGGTCTCAACGGGATTTGCCTGCCATACTACCTTATTAAATCCTTTCTTGCCGCCATGAAGATGCCACTGATTATCGCCCGTATATAAGGTGTATTCTTTTCCGCTCAGAGTGAATCTTCCATTTGCTATCCTGTTACCGCAACGTCCCACGAGACTGCCGAAATAAGCATCATCCTTGACATACTCCTCGAGCGTATCGTAGCCCAGAACAACGTCGTCCATTTCGCCATTCCGGTCAGGAACGGACAGGGAAACAACTATCCCGCCAAAATTGGTTATTTCGGCCTTCAGCCCGCTATTGTTGATCAGCGTATATATATCAACAAGTGTACCGTCTTTCAGGCTGCCAAATGGTCTTTTATTAATACTCATCTTATATAAGCCTGTAAATAGAGTTATTTGCTTTGTTTATTTGCCCCGATAAATAATGGAGTAATGGAATGATGGAGTATTGGAAAAAGAATTTTTGCCAATTTAATCATTACTCCAACACTCCAGTACTCCAGGAAAGATAATAAATTAAGCCTTTTTATTTTTCACATATATAATTATTGAAAAAGCTTACATCATGAAATAGCTCAAAGCCCTATTCCGCTTTAATAACACCCTTTTTCAGGATAATATTGGCATAAAGAGCGCCTTCGCTTGTAGCAATAACTGCGTAAGCTTTCTTTGCTCTCTCATAGAAGTCGAATCTTTCCACAAAATCGAAATCTGAGAATTTTTCACCGCTATCCTTAATAATGGAACGATACTCTTCCCATATTACAGGCTTAGTCGGATCACCTGGCACAACCTGCATCAGGGCAACAGGCTGGTCCACATAGATATCAAGTGGATACACACGCAATATAGCCTTCAAAAGCTCCGGCACCCCATGTCCATCAGCTCTCAAGAGTCTTTGAGCTATACTTGCGGCGGGAAAATTACCATCCGCAATAACGATTTCATCACCATGCCCCATCTCCATTATGATTTTCAATAACTCCGGCGATAGTATATTAGGAATCCCTTTCAGCATAACTACTCCTTTCTCATTAATTAAAGATTACTCAAACCAAGCCTAACAAGCATTAAACTCTTTAACAGCATCAAATATCGCGACCACGTTTTCCGGTGGAACTTCAGGCAGAATATTATGAACAGTATTAAACACAAAACCGCCGCCGGGTGCAAATATTTCCAAACGTTCAAGGACATGTTTTTTAATTTCTTCAGGTGTGGCCCGATTAAGAACAGTACGAGTGTCGCATCCACCGCCCCAGAATGTTATATGCTTTCCAAATTCTTTTTTCAGTCGTTCGGGTCCCATATCCTGACAGTTGGTCTGAACCGGATTAATAATATCATAACCTGACTCAATCAAATCCGGCATAAACGCATAAATAGAACCGCATGAATGCAGAAATGTTTTCATGCCACTGTTTTTATGCACATAATCACAGAGAATCTTATGGCGCGGTTTAAACAGCTTTTGATATATAGCCGGCTGCATGAATGGGCCAGTATCCATGCCCAGATCATCGCCAAACCGCAGAATATCAACAATATCCCCAACACTTTCGCACACCTTTCGCAAGGCCGCAAGATGCTGCTCCATCAGCGCATCAAGCAGCTTCTCAACTTTATCCTGCTCAAGCATCAAATCCATAAGAAAATTATCCATGCGCCGCAGGAAAGTACCCCACTCAAACAAATTACAGCCGCATACTATCATTAATGCCCTGTCGGTTTCTTCTCTAAGCTTCAGTGTTTTTTCGCGCAACTGCTCCCAGAAATCCTCCTCACCAGCATGATCCCACGGACTGTGGACCAGAGCTGACCAGAGCACTTTACCCATCGCATCCGGCAAATTACCATAATCATCCGGGTATCCGTCTAAATACGGAAAGCATGTCTGATCATAAAACGTACCGCCCGCAGGCATAGATGCAACATGAATTCCGTCTTTTGTATATGCTTTCCGTGATCCATCTTCCAGATGTTCGGGCTTGAACCATGTCGGATATTGCGCCGTGGCACCATCAGCAACGGTTATATCGTACCAGGCAGAATCTTCCGTATTAAACGCACGGCCGATATCCACTACATCTACATCGAATCGATCGAGAATCATATCTTCCGGCTGAGCCAGCTGCTGCACCACATCATAAATACGGGTATGCCCTTCTTTTATTCCCAAATGTTTTCTTAAATTTCCGTAAGCAATGGCAGAAATACCGGAACTTGGGTTTGACCCAAGATCAATCGGCACCCGATCAAGTTCCTGATGATTAACAGCGGCTAATATACGTTCTCTGGAATTCATAGTTTATATCCTTGTCTCTTGTCATTGGTCAGATGAAAATCTGCAGATACCGCGTTCAGATTTTTCAATAAAATCACAAAACTCCAGCGCGGGGCCAGAAGAAAAAGTATTTTTAATTTTATTTGTCGCGTCCATCACATTCAATCCCGACTTGTATAGAATATTAAAAGCCTGCTTGACCTGCTTTCGCTCATCAGGAGTTAAAGCGGCACGTCTCATGCCTACTACATTGAGGCCAAGTATTACATTGGCAGCAAGAGGCCTGATGGTACAAAACGGCGGCACATCCTTGGATATTCCGCAAGCGCCGCCCAACATGGCCAATCGCCCGATTTTAACAAATTGATGCACAAGAACATTGCCGCTAATAAATACGCGTTCACCTGCTTCCACATATCCAGCAAGCAATGCTCCATTCGCAAGAATCACACCTCGCGCTAATTTAACATTGTGCGCGCAGTGCGAAAAAGCCATCAGAAAACATTCGTCACCTATCTCTGTTGTTGTGCCGGTCTTTGTCCCGCGATGAACTGTTACACATTCACGAATAATACAATTTGATCCGATACTGACAAAAGACTCCTCCTTTTCAAATTCAGTGTCCTGCGGAAGATCTCCCAGCACGGCCCCGGAATGGATTTCACAGCCGCTGCCGATTGACGTGTGTTTCAGAATACTCACATGCGGACCAATCACACAACCATCGCCTATACGGACGTCCTTATCAATATACGAGAAGGGGCCAACCGTGACATTTACGCCCAACTCCGCTTCGGGTTCTATTACTGCTGTCTTATGGATCATGGTGAAGATGTTATCAGTTAAACGTTATTCGGAAAAGTATTTTCAATTTTGGGGTTTTCAACATCCAATAACCAACAAGGAATATCCAACCGAACATCGGAACTGAGGACAAGGCAAAACGAAGCAATGTTCTTTTCTTTGCGCAATTCCGTTAAAATCTTAAACTTGGTCACTGGATATTCCTTGTTGGCTGTTGGATATTCTTCTTTTCGAATGCCCTTATCAAAACTCCACTATACCCTGCTCACGAAGGCTCAGAAAATCATTTTTATCATTTCCTGCCTTCTTCCCAAGTATTACATGATCAAGCACCTTAATATCAACTATTTGACCTGCGGCGACAAGCTGTTTTGTAATTCTAATATCCTCTGCCGAAGGAGTGCAATCACCAGAAGGATGATTATGAATCAGAACAACCGCGGCCGCCATGGACCGTATAGCCTCCCTAAACACCTCCCGCGGATGAATAAGGCTGGCGTCAAGCAACCCTCTAGTCACATCAACAGGTACCCGCTTAAGGTGATTCCTGGTATCAAGCATGAGAATCCAGAATACTTCTCTTTCCAGCGTTCTTACCTCTTCTCTAAGCAGGCAGGCCGCATCCTCCGGAGTCTTTATTCTGCAACGTTCAGGCACTGACTCTAAAGACAATCTTTTGGCAATTTCCAGTGCCGCCATCAGAACCTGTGCCTTGACTTTGCCCATACCTTTGACGGATGCAAGTTCATCAATCGACGCCTTGGTTAATTCGGTAAACGAGCCGTAATCCTTCAGCAGCTGAACAGCCAGTTCAACTACGTTCATTCCATGAACACCACTGCGTAAGATCACAGACAACAGAACAACATCGGAAACATGCTCAACTCCAACACGATCAAGTTCTTCCCTGGGCTGAAGTTTTTTCGGCATATCTCGGACCCTTTTAGGAGCCGGTTTAATAATATAAGACGATTCCGCCATGATTTTCTATACCTTCATTCAGTATCTCGTTACTTAGGCTGCAGACTGAAGGCTGTTAGGCTCAAACCCAAAACCTAGCACCTGCCTCTTTACTTCCAAATTTCCAATTTCTAATTTCCCTCTCTTTTTCATCATTCATCAATCATATTTTATCATTGAATATCTACAGGTCCGCATTCCTCCCAACATGCCAGCACCTGTTCCGCAATATCACGTGTTTTCATATTAATGTCTATATTAATCCATTTTACATCAGCCTGGTGCCTGAACCATGTCTTTTGTTTTTTTGCCAATTGACGCGTTCGTATTACCGTTCTTTCAATTGCTTCACTGAGTGAACATTTTCCTTCCAACAGACAACCCACCTCTGAATAACCTATCGCCTGTTTTGCCGTGTTTGACAAATCACCATACTGATCAATAATAGTTTTAACTTCTTCAACAAGTCCCTGTTCGAACATCTCCTTTACTCGTTTTTCTATCTTTGAAAGAAGCTGTTCCGTGGGCAGCATCAAACCAGTTAACGTACAGTTGCGGGCAGAACTCTTATCACGTGACTTATCATCGGAGAGACCTGCATCATCCTCCCAATTACTTGGTAACTCCTTCATCCCTGCTTCAGTCATTTCCAACGCACGGATCAGACGTCGAGCGTTCTTATTGTCTTCCAAAGCTTCATAGACGGCTTTATTCTTTTCGCGTAGCGCCTGCTGTAGAGCCGTTACTCCTTGATCGCTGAGCACCCGCGCCCAATGAGCACGCGTTTCTGAACGATTTTCGGGTAAAGACGAGAACCCATGTGTTAAGCTTTTAACGTACAGCCCCGTACCGCCAGCGACAATGACCTTTCTGTTGCCGGAAACTATTTCATTCAGAACTGTGCACGCGTGACGATAGTAATGCCCCACACTGAAGGTTTCGTCGGGATCAACAAGATCAACACCGTAGTAACGAACTTTGGTCCTGTTTTCTTTAGAAGGTTTTGCGGTTCCGATATCCATACCCTTGTAAACAAGCATGGAATCTGCGGAGAGTATATCGTAATGATAATTTTCCGCTATCCATTGGGCCACTGAACTCTTTCCCACTGCCGTTGGCCCTACAAGAAAATAAGCATTTGATGAAACTTGTGCCACGTTCCGATTTCCAATTAAGCATCTTTCTGCTTTCCGTCTACTGTCTTTTCCTGACTGCGATTTCCTTTAATCTGCAACAGCATATAAAGCCCCACACCTATGCAGATAGCAGAATCCGCTATGTTGAAAGCTGGAAAATGCTTTGATTTCCAACAAAAATCGAGAAAATCGACCACATAATCAAGTTTAAGCCGGTCTATTAGATTCCCGATGATACCGCCCACCACTAAGCCTAAAGCAATCTTCTGAGTCAATTGACCGGCAAAAAAAGATCGTCTGAATACAATCATTAGTATTAAGACGATTACAGACATAACTACCAGCAAGTCATTAAAGCCCTGAAACCTGCCCCACGCTGCACCAGTATTCTGAATGTATGTTAGATTAAAGAAACCCGAAACAATCGGCACAGGCCGGCCCAGGCAAAGAAAATGTCTAGCCAGATATTTCGTAATCTGGTCAGCAACAGCGATAAAGATACTCAGACAGAGAACAATCATTTAGGCTAATTTATATAGTCAACCGTGTTCCCTTTGCCCTCTTTTGCACGAAACACCTCAGCGCTCTGCTTCTGCTTCATGATTCAGAGCAAGAGAGTTTATTTTATAGAAACCCGGTCTTCCGTTTTCAATCTCCGATTGGCATTTCACGCACATTTTGACAAAAGGCAAGGCTTTCAGACGCAGTTTTTCAATAGCTTTTTTACACCCTTCACAAACTCCATAAGTTCTTGCCTCTATCCTGCGTAATGCCTCATCGATCTCAAAGACAATATCATGTTCCGAGCTTACCAGTTTCAGGGCAAATTGACGATCAAATGCATCAGTTCCGTCTTCCTCCGACGCTACGGAATCAGATCTGGTCAACGACCCACCCTTCAGCGACTCAATCTGGCCTTTTAACCTTTCTCGCAAATCCAGCAATAACTGTATAAACTCTCTCTTCTCGTCCGCCGGAATATGAAGACGTACGGGCTTCTCAGCCTTTTTTCTTACAACAACTTTTTTTGCGACGGTTTTTTTTGCGACAGATTTCTTTGCAGTAGTTTTTTTTGCAGCAGGTTTCTTTGAAGATTTCTTAGCGACTTTTCTTTTTGTCTTGCCAGAAGTTGCTTTTGAAGACCGTTTTACGGACTTTGTTTTCGACGAAGAACGCTTTTTCTTAGCTGCAGAAGCAGTCTTTTTTCTGCCTGATTTTGCAGTCTTTCTGGTGCTTGCAGTGCTTTTCTTGTTTTTCGGCATAACTTACTCCATCTTTATTACCAAAATGAAGGGCGGACGTTATCATATACATTGATGCATGTCAATAGCATGAATTATACTATCTATAACGACAAAATCGGCTATACTTATTAGATGAAAACCATCTGCATTATATCTAAAAAAGATGGAATTACACTGCTTCAGTTTCTGGCCAAGAAACTTGATATTTCCAAAAAGAAGGCCAAAAAACTCATAGATACCCGCAACGTGCTTGTGAACCGTCAAAGGATATGGATAACACGTCACAAGCTTAATAGAGGCGACAAGGTAGAAATCATCCTCCCGCATGAAAACCCAATAAAAAAACACAAACCTCAAGTCCTTTTCGAAAACAATAACTATTTAATCGTAAATAAGACCGCAGGAATTCTATCAAACGGCAAAGACAGCATTGAGTCTTGCCTGCGCATACAATTAAAAATGCCCCTGCTTACGGCTGCCCACAGACTCGACAAAGATACCACTGGATGCCTGCTTCTGGCTAAGAATCAAGAGGCGCTCCAAAAGGTTATCTCCTTATTTCGAATACGTCATGTTAAAAAAACATACCACGCAATAAGTGCGGGTCAAATCATATGCAATAAACGGACAATAACAATACCTATCGACAGTCAATGCGCAATAACTCATATGGAAACACTCGACGCAAACAAAGATGCCAGCCATTTGCTGATTAATACTGAAACAGGAAGAACACATCAGATACGAAAACATCTCGCGATTCTCCGTCATCCCGTCCTGGGAGATCGTTGTCACGGTACACAGCGACAATTGTCAGACAAACTGATCGGAATCGCTCGTCAGATGCTGCATGCTTCAAAACTTATGTTTCATGATCCTTATACAGGCGATAAAATCACTACATCCTCACCTCTGCCAAGTGATTTCAGGAAATGTCTGAAAATATTCAATCTAAGATAGTTGATCATGGAAAGACACCACCCCGCGTCCCATAGGTGCTAAGCTAAGGAGCCCTTAAAAATATTATAACGTGTTACAGATTAAACTATTACAGCTTATTATCTCACAATCTAAACTTCCAACATCGAACACTCAACTTCGAACTTCGAAAGTCCTGATTTTCTCTCATGCTTCGATGTTGAACGTTCAATGTCCAATGTTCGACGTTCAATTCTTGTGTCTATAAGTAATACGACCCTTGGAAAGGTCGTAAGGTGAGATTTCAAGAGTTACTTTGTCGCCCGTAGTAATCTTTATGAAGTTTTTCCGCATTTTTCCGGATATATGAGCAAGAAGCTCGTGACCATTTTCAAGACGCACCGTGTACATGGTTGCGGGTAAAACCTTTACAACGGTTCCTAGCGCTTCTATTGCGTCATTTTTAGGCATTAATACTTCCTTGCTTACCGGCTTTAATATTTGATTCGAATCTACACACAGTGTTATTAAGTGTCAAGCGAAGAGAATGATAAACGATAAATGATAAATGCTGAATAAAAGAATTCGGATCAACCTTCCCTTTTGATTATTTGCTTCCTTTCCGCATCCCTGCTCTACATTCATCATTCATAATTCATAATTTATCGTCTTCTTACATCCATCTTTTGACCCACGACTTAATACCTCCGGATGCTTTGACCATGACAAAAGGCTTGGAACACAATCTTGCGACTGATTCCGGAGCTGACGCTCTTCTCATTCTGCGCAGTTGTGACTGACGCGTATATCCCATTACCACCAGATCATATTCTTCCTTCTCATTATCAATTTCTTTCAGAATTGATGATACGACATCGGACTTATTTGAAATCTTGATATTAATCCTGGTTCGCGGCAAAGAAATTTTCTCCATATTATTCTCAACAAACTCCTCGATATCAAACCGTTCGATTCTTTCTCCAGAACCAACTGTAAAGGCGGTGATTTTCCCTGCATTTTTTTCAGCAAGGACGCCGGCAATTTCGAAAGCAAACGCGCTGTTTGGTCCGCCGGCTACCGGTACTAAAATATGTTTAAATTTCTGATCCTGACAGTTTTTCAGAACCACCACATTACAGGGGACCCTCTCCACAACCGGATCGACAGTACTGCCAAGCACAAATCCTCTTCCACTTGCCCTCGGTGAATCCGGAAACGCCGCTGAAGAACCGCGCCAACCTATTATCAACATATCTGCTTTCTTTTCGCGGGCAGCACTCACTATTCCTCGCGCAACATTTCGACAGTAACGTATCGTTGAGCTTGAAGGAAATTGAGGAGCCAGATAAAGCATAGTCTCCGTAACAGCCTCTTTACCTTCAAGCATATAAAGACCAGCATCGGACAGAGGAACCTGGTCTGGAACAGGTACCATATGAAGGATTTCAACACGCGCATCTTTAACAGCACAAAGGGTATACGTATGTCTGATCATGTTAAGCGCATTGTCCGGATTGGCTACTGCGACCATAATCTTGTATTCGCTGCCTTCAGGTGCTTTTTCTTCTTCAAAAACCAATATTTCATGTTCACTTGTTTCAACACGTGATTTTGAGTACAACCTATAGATCAACGCTCCGGATAATATCCACACCGGCGCCACAATCCAGGCTATCACACTCATATGAACAAGCCATGCCGCAAGAATTACCTGACCAATAATGGCTACAATGGGGAAAAGCGGGAAAAACGGCATTATGAAGCCATAGGTAAGTTCATCACTCATATTCCTGCGTATTTTTATTACGCATAGATTGACCAGGAAGAAGAGAAACAGAAACATTATACTGGCGCTGGAAGCAACATCCATTGTGGGCAGAACCGTTGCTATTATGATTATAATTAATCCTGTAAACAACAATGCCACCCAGGGTGTTTTCCTTGTTTTTGATATTTTCGCAAAGAAAGACGGCAGCATACGATCGCGGCCAAGAGCGTACGATGCTCTGGTGGCGGAGTAGATGGTGGCATTCAACGCTGAAGTGGACGCAAAAATTACGGCAAGTGTAAGAAGCAAATTACCTGCCGGCATCAGTCGAGAAACAGCTTCCCCAAACCCTTTTTCCTTAAATTGCCCGATCCACTTCCAAGGTTCCGTCCCGACATCTTTAACTGCAATCACTGCCGCAAATGCCACAACTATATAAATAATAGTAACAATAAAAACTGAATACAACATTGCCTTAGGCAAATTGCGCCGCGGGTCAATAGCTTCATCGCCCGCTTGAGCTATTACTTCAAAGCCCTCAAAGGCAACGTATGTAAAACCCATAGTGATTAGGAGTTTCCCCCACCCTTCCGGCATAAATGGCTGAAAATTCTGGAGACGCGATGGATCCTTAACAACCGTAACAATGCCGACAACACCAATGACGACAAGAAACAGTGTTTGTCCTAATGTAAAGAAAGCACCTATACGCCCGGTCTCTGAAGCTCCTCGATAATTTATGTAAATAAAAAAAGCAGCAACAATTACCGCAACGATTTTTTCAAGATCAAACACGTCAATAATTACATGATCAAGCGCTCCAGTAACGGAGAGAAAACGAACTGTGTAAATGGCAAATGTTACAGCATACAAACTACCTGCAACACTTGACGCAAACCATTCCATCCAGCCGGCAAGGAAGCTTGTTTCCCGCCCGAACCCGACACGCGCAAAATTGTAAGCACCGCCCGCCCTTGGAATGGCTGAGCTTAATTCGGCGTATGACATTGCTGTAAATAGAGCCAATACTCCATTCAGAGCAAAGGTGAGGACAACACCGCCGGGTCCGGCATGAAGTATAGCGTTTCCCATACCAATAAAAACACCCGCGCCTATCATCATCCCAAGCCCCATCATAGTGATGTGAAACAAGGAAAGTTCACGGGACAATTCAGAGGAAATCTGATGTTTATCGGCCATTATTCAACTCTTGCACTATCTCGCGCGCAGAGCGAAGATCCCTGCTCGCTATCCTGTTGATTGTGCGGCGGCTCCATATTATGAGGCTTGTAATAAGCACAAGCGATCCAACTACTATGATACTGCCAATTATTGTGTCAGAAGACATATGGATCTATTTACTTTGTTGAATCGATTAATAATAAAAACATAAAAAAACTATTTACCCCGGCAAATACGGTCATCGTTGATCGGTTGCGCCGCTCGAATCGGTTATCGTCAAACGGTTGCGTAATCTCTTTTCCTGCTTGTAACCTCTGTAACCCTTGTAACTTGTAACCTTTATAATACGCAACCTCAACCGCCCGCCTGCAACGCTGTAGCACTGCGGGCAGGTATGACGTTTCCAGCCGCGCAACCCCAACCGAAAACCGTTTACAGGGCAAATTCCTCATATAACCCTATGTTATCAAACCATCTCTATATTCTTTATTATAAAATTCACAACTTCGTCAATTGTCATTGATGTTGAATTAACGACTACCGCACCAGGCGGAACTCTCAGAGGATCCATGTCTCGATTACTGTCAATCATATCACGGCGTTTAAGAGATTCCTCTACCTTACCTATACTTGCCTGATCTTCACTCTGAGCCATTTCCGTATAACGCCGCCGGGCTCGTTCTGCAGGATCAGCGTCAAGAAAGAACTTGAACTTAGATTCAGGAAAAACTGCCGTACCAATATCCCTGCCTTCCATAACAAGATCACCAAAACGAATCATATCTCTCAACCACGAGACCACACGAGACCGTACCACCGGTACGGCCGATATTGGACTTACAACCTCATTAACTGCCTCAGTCCTGAGCTCTTCACGCAACTCCTTTCCATCAATCCGGAATTGTACAGCGCAATTATTTATAAAAAATTCAATTTCAAGATTGTCCAATAATTTAGTCAAGCCATCTATATCATCAGCATCAATTTGCTCATGCAATGCTTTCCAGGCAACACCACGATACAATGAACCTGAATCGACGTATATAAGGCCCTTCTTTTCCTCAGCAACACACCGCGCGATTGTCGACTTCCCAGATGCGGAAGGGCCATCGATTGTTATGACAGTATTAGACATAATAGGTTTCCCGCCAACGCCAAGGCTATGGCGGACAAGCAGGTTTCAGCGTTCAGTTTTCAGCTCTCTGACTTCCGTTCATCATTTTCTTCATTTCTTCCCAGAACCCCGGATAAGACGTTGCAACACAGTCAGTGCGCATAATCCGCACTGGTCCAACCGCAAAGAGAGCCAGCACTGCCAGCGCCATTGCAATGCGGTGATCTCCGCAACTGTCGACCTGAGCATCACCAGCGATTTCCTGTCCTCCTTCAATTATCATTCCATCAGGGGTTTCTTCAACTTTGACTCCAAGAGCCGAGAGACCTGCGGCCATTGTCGCAATTCTGTCCGACTCCTTGACACGCAGTTCAGCCGCGTCCCGAATAACAGTTTTTCCTTCAGCCAATATTCCTGCAACAGCAACTAACGGCAACTCATCAATCAGATTGGGTATCTCCTCCCCGCCGATCTCCGTCCCTTTCAACTTTCGCCCTTTCACCGTAATATTTCCAACCGGCTCCCACTCCGCGTTCCGCAATCCGCAATCCGCAATCGCTTCTATATCCGCCCCCATTCTCTCTAAAACACCAAGAAACGCGATTCTCCTTGGGTTAAGTCCTACATTCTCCACTATTATCTCAGAACCTTCCCTGCACGCTGCCGCGGTAATCCAGAAAGCTGCGGAAGAAAAATCGCCGGGAATAATCCATTCTTCCGCCTTAAGAGAAAGAGGATTACCCCCTGAACCTTTCAAGCGAATAGTGGGTCCATCTACTTCGATATCCGCATTCATAGCGCGAAGCATTCTTTCAGTATGATCGCGAGAAGGAGCAGGTTCAACAATTGTTGTTTGGCCTTCCGCAAAAAGGCCTGCCAGAAGCACACACGATTTAACCTGGGCGGATGCCACAGGCAATTTATATTCTATCCCCTCTAAATCTGCACCGGTTATCCGCATTGGCGCACATTCGCGGCTGCCCAGCAGTTCAACCTTAGCACCCATCAACTCAAGAGGCTCTTTGATTCTCCGCATGGGGCGCGACAACAATGAAGCATCTCCCATCATTTCGCATGAGAATTTCTGTCCGGCAAGCAATCCGGCTAGAAGACGCATTCCCGTACCCGAATTACCCAAATCAAGCTGTCTGCCAGACGCGCTTAACTTGCCACCCAAGCCTTTAACCCTAACTCTAACGTCCTCCCTGGACACAGACACGCCCAAGCTTTCTACCGCATGAAGTGTGTCAAGACAGTCCTCGCTCAGCAGGAAATTATCTATCAGAGATTCACCCGAAGCGACGGCTGAGAGCATGACGGCCCGATGAGATATACTCTTGTCACCCGGAACCCGCACAGTCCCACAAAGCTCGGAAGAAAACGGTCGAATAATTTTGGAATCATCAATAGTCACAATTTATATTCTTACAATAGCGTCCCATAGGAACGCAAAGACTATAGCGGTTCAGGCTATAGGCTGCATCCTATTGGATGCTACAATCCGCGACGGACGTGACGGCATTCAGCGAGAAAACGACGCACCCCGTCAAAATCATCTTTATCAATCATAGCTTTTACACGTTTTAATATTTTCCCCAGTTCTTCCAGCTCTCTACCCACGGAAAACTTATTGGTCTTCACGATATCATGCCATATGTCCTCTGATCCTCCGGCTATGCGTGTCGTATCCCTGAAACCAGACCCACAGAACCTGCATATCTCCTGATCATTATCCCGGACAAGGTTGCTGACAAGCATGGATGCAACAAGGTGAGGCAAATGGCTGGTCCTTGCAATAATACTGTCATGCTTCTCTGGATCCATCGAGACCACCTCTGCGCCTAAAGACTGCCAGAACTCTTTTACTTTCGTTACAGTTTCTGCGTCAACAGAACCACTGGGTGTTATGACCACCATAGCATCATTGTACAAATCCATTCTTGCAGCATCCAAACCATTTTGGTCCGAACCCGCCATGGGATGACTCCCAATAAATTCAGCGGCACTATCCCCAAGCAAAGCTGAGACCTCCGAAACAACATGTGCTTTGGTACTGCCGACATCGGTTACAACACATTTATCCATCAGACTTGACTTACAAATCTTTACCAATTCCGGAATAACCAGCACAGGAACGCAGAATATGACAAGATCCGCGTCCTTAACAGCATCTTCGGGCCGATCACAAACGCTATCAACTACACCTTGCTTAAGGGCATCACGTCTGTTTTCCTCACGACGGGCATAGCCGCATACCGATTCGGCGAGTCCTTTCTTTTTCACGGCAAGCCCCAAAGAGCCACCCATAAGTCCTAAACCTATTATAGCAAGTCTTTTCATATGTCAGTTTCTAAGCTCTCAAAGGTTTAACTAAATGAATCCAACAATTCTGCATAAGCAATTTATATGAATATCCAATATCCAACAAGGAATATCCAATTATGAATGAGTAAGAAACAGCCTTCAAAAATCGTTTAATCTATGTTTGAAAATGAATAGAACCAAAAAGTGAATCTCTAATAATTCCGAAACTTGGACATTGGAAATTCCTTGTTGGATGTTGAGTGTTCAATTTCCGAATTATGCTTAACAGCTATGCTGTTTCCATTGCCTACTATTAAATCAGAGCTTTAAAAGCCTTAATAAAGCGTGTATTTTCCTCTTCCGTCCCTACCGTTACACGTATAAACCCCGGCAAGCCATATACATCCATGGGTCTTACTATTATCCCTTCCTTTTGCAGGGTTTCAAACACTTTCCTGCCTGTCCTGAGGGGATCCGAAGGGCCTGAACCAACTTCAACAAGAAGAAAATTGGCTACAGCAGGCACAAAATTAAGCCCCATTCCCTCGAATTCACCCTGTAGATACGCAAGCCCCGCCTGCACCATTTCACGTGTTTTTCCTACATGACTATCATCATCCAAAGCGGCTATTGCCGCAGTCATAGCCATGGAATTGACATTGAAAGGCTGACGAACTTTGTTAAGCAATGATATGCACGGTTCTGCCGCAACGGCGTAGCCAATCCGCAAACCGGCCAGACCGTATGTCTTCGAGAATGTTCGAAGAATAACAACATTACGACCTTCTTTAACAAACTTCAAAGTGTCCGGCTGTTGAGCAGGAGGCAAAAGCTCAATGTAAGCTTCATCAAAACACACAATTATATCATCGGAAACTTTGCTCATAAAATCATTTATTTCCTGTTCTCCCACCATCGTACTTGTTGGATTATTAGGATTACTGATAAAAACAATCCTGGAGTTGGGCTTAATCGCCTCAAGCATAGCGGAAAGATCATGGGTAAATCTTTTCATAGGAACCGAAACAATTTCAGCCTGAAAACACTCTGCTATTAATCTATATACGACAAAGGCTTGATCAGCCACAACAATTCCATTGTCCGGTCCCAGAAAAACATGCGCCATGAGCTCAATAATCTCATTACTTCCATTAGCAGGCAGCAATTGCTCCGGTTTGACATCAAGTCTCTCGGCCAGTTTCCGTTTCAGATAATAAGCTCCCCCATCAGGATACCGGTGCATTTCTGCAGCATGTTTTCTGATAGCTTCAACTGCCATAGGAGACGGCCCAAGAGCATTCTCGTTTGAGGCAAGTTTAATAATCTCACCGGCACTCTCAAATCCCAGTTCGCGCGCCACTTCTTCTATGGGACGGCCCGGCTCATACGTGGCAAGTCCGCCAACCCACGAATTAGCCGTCTGAGGAAAGTTTGTCATTTTGAACCTCAAGACATGCTGAGATGATCTGCCGGTAAATCGATTCAATATTCCCATCGTTGACAGGGCCTGTATTCAGACTCTTAACTCGAGCCAAAACTTCCTCTTCCCTGACACGATCATGCACCGGCATATCTGCATCATTCTTTTTTTTACCTATTTCAGATGCGCAGTGAGCCCGCTGATTCAGCAAACTCACAAGCTTCTCATCGATTTTATCTATTTCGCACCTTAATTCGTCAAGACTCATTATCTTGTTCCTCAGCCTCATTGTTTGTTTCGGCATTTTCCTCGTCATTAGATGATTCATGCCCTTCTTCAGGATATTGTGTGGTCTTTCTTTCATTGCCCAGTCGCATAGCCAAGGCCGGCTCTAATGCATTTAATTCACTAATATCTTTCAATCCAAAATGTTCAAAAAAGACGTGAGTGGTTCCGTAAAGAAACGGCCTGCCCGGTAAACTACTTCGACCTGTTATCTTTATAAGCTGTATTTCCATAAGCTTTCTGATCACATAATCCACATTCACGCCTCGAACAGCCTCTATCTCCGCCCTTGATATTGGTTGACGGTATGCGATAATTGCCAGTGTTTCCAGAGCTGGTTTTGAGAGCCTGTTGGATCTGGCATTCAGGAAATGTTTAAGCCATTTCCCGCATGAAACATCGCTTTGTATCTTATAACCGCCTGCCACATGGGCTAGAATAAAGCCTACATGCATTTTCTCTAAATCCGTCTTTAAATCATTTATTGCAGATTCAATATCGCTATCCCGCACTTTGGCAAATGCTGCAGTTTCCGCTTTATATATTTCCGCAACCTCCACCAGACACTTCCGCATTTCCTTTATTGTTAAAGGGCGCTCAGCGCCAAAAATCAATGCGCCAAGGATCTGCTTCAATTCAGGAACCGTACCAATTGTTGACATTATTCAATCCTCTCCTAAACCTGAATTATTCATGCAAGCATGAATAATTCAGGTTCGCCTTAGGCGAAAGCCGTGATATTTGCAGCTTTGCTGCAAATAAACGGGGTTAAGCCACGTTTGCAAAATGCAAAGCGTTTAGCATCACGTCTCTGGTGCAACATGTTGCACCAGAGTGATCTATTCATCAACCCAAAAAGTTGATGAATAGATCAGGCTAAACTGTAATTTCTTCAACCGCTGAAATAACTATTTCCCCGAACTGCTTCTCCTGCCGTACACTTACCTGTCGCAGTCTGATAAGCTCAAGCAATGCCAGAAAAGTACAGGTTATCTCATGTCGTGAGGCCATATCGCCAAAAAGGCTCGCAAATGCAAGCTTATCTTTTTCTGCAACAATATGCAGAATGGCGTCTATTTTATCAGCAACAGTAAATTGTTCCGCAAAGATCTCACCTATTTCTTCCGGTTTTGAGTTGGAAAGCACATCTTTGAAAGCGGAAATAAGATCAAAAAGACTGATATCCTGCAACACAACACCCGGCTCATCCTGCTCCAGAACTACGCCATCAGCACCAATCCCAAAGATATTCTCCTGCAGAATCTCCCTCTCCTCAAGGTGGCCCGCGGCATCCTTGAACTTTTTGTATTCCACAAGTTGCCTGACCAAATCCCATCGCGGATCGTCTTCTTCTGCTTCCAATTCGGGCCGTTCGTCCTCAGGCAAAAGCATGCGGCTTTTTATCATCATCAAAGTAGCCGCCATTACGATAAATTCTCCTGCAATGTTCAAGTCCAACATACGCATCAGACTCAGATATTCCATATATTGAGTTGTAATCTTCTCGATGGGTATATTGTAGATATCAATTTCTTCCCTTTTAATCAGATAAAGGAGAAGATCGAGCGGCCCTTCAAAAACTTCAAGTTCAACTTTATATTCTTCCTGTGTATTCATAATGCTCTGGTTGTCAGTTATTAATTATTTATTTGATTTACTTCTGAATTCTGACTCCTGAATTCTGTCTTCTATTCTAATCTATCCCCATAGCGCGTCGTGCCGCACTCAAAGTCTTGCCTGCTTCAGAAGCCGCCCGCTCGGCGCCTTTTTCCAGAACAGACTCGACATAACTTTGATCATTAGCAAGTTCTTCCCGTTTTTTTCTGTACGGCTCAAAATAGTTCCACATCAGCTCGAACAAAGCCTTCTTTGCGTCTCCGTAACCATACCCGCCGGATTTATAAAGATCCGTCATCCTGACAATCTCTTCTTTTGACGCAAACAATCGATAAAGGGCAAAAATGTTACATCTCTCGGGATCTTTCGCGTCCTCAAGAGTTTTGCTGTCGGTAACAATACGCATTATTTTCGCACGTGTTTCCTTCTCATCGCCAAAAATCTCAAGATGGTTATTGTAGGACTTAGACATTTTTTGCCCGTCAACACCCGGAACAACCGCAACAGAATCCAGTATTGACGAATCTGGAATCGTAAAGATTTCACCAAATCGATTGTTAAACTTAAGAGCTATGTCGCGAGTTACTTCAACATGCTGTTTCTGATCCTTGCCAACGGGAACAATATTGGATTGATATGCCAATATATCCGCGGCCATCAAAACCGGGTAAGCAAAAAGTCCATGATTAGGTGACATTCCCCTGGCCAGCTTGTCCTTGTAGGAATGGCACCTTTCCAGAAGACCCATGGGTGTAACAATCGAAAGCAGCCATGCCAATTCCGTCACTTCCGGAACATCACTCTGCCGGTAAAATATTGCCCGCTCGGGATCAAGACCACACGCCAGAAAATCCAAAGCAATATCAATTGTGTTTTGCCTGAGCAGATCGGGATCGTCAACAGTAGTCAAAGCATGATAATTCGCAATAAAAAGAAAAACTTCACCCTTTTCCTGAAGCTCAAGGGCCGGCTTTATCATTCCGAAATAGTTGCCGATATGCAGTTTGCCAGACGGCTGTATTCCCGAAAGTATTCTCATAAACTCCTTTTCTGCCGAATAATCCATTCCTGTCAAAATCTACTGATCGATAACCTTACAGAAGGATGGAAGATTTATCAAGCATCGCCTGCAGGCATCCAACATCAAGAAAAACGTCCTGTACATACTCACTTTTAGACCGTAGCATTCAGGAAAAACTGACAGCCTTTAGCCTACAGGCTAACATGCATATTGCACGAACAAAACAGAAAGTTATGAGTAAGGAAAGGCCGTATGACGACCGTCTTTTAAGATGAATAACGTAAACAATAAGGCTCTTCATGAACGTGCCGTAGAAGCTGTCAGGCGGCTGCAATCAGCCGGTTTTACCGCATTCTGGGCCGGTGGCTGTGTTCGTGACATTATCATGGGGCAGAATCCCAAGGATTACGATATAGCAACCAGCGCCAGACCCGAGCAGGTTATCGAACTGTTTCCAGGCTCGGTTGCCGTAGGGCAGTCATTTGCAGTAGTAAGAGCTCCGATCGAAGACACGTTTTTTGAAATCGCCACGTTCAGGAAAGATCACGCATATAAAGACGGACGCAGACCCGAAAAAGTTTCTTTTACAGATCCTGAAACAGACGCAACGCGTCGTGATTTTACAATAAACGCTTTATTTTCAGATCCAATAACAAATAAACTGCATGACTATGTCGAAGGACAAAAAGATATTGATGCTAAAGTCATACGATGTGTTGGCAACCCCGATGATCGTTTTCGAGAAGATCATCTACGGATGCTTCGAGCTGTGCGTTTTGCTGTAACACTTGATTTCTCATTAGAACCGGCTACAGAGGATGCAATAAGAAAATCGGCGTCAATGATCACAAGAATCAGCGCAGAGAGAATACAAGGAGAACTTACGCGTATCCTGATAGAGGCCCCGAAGGCCGGCAATGCTCTTGTTCTGCTGGACAAAGTTCAGCTTCTCAGGGTCATTCTACCGGAAGTTACGGAAATGAAAGGCCAGAAACAACCACCGGAATTTCATCCGGAAGGTGACGTATTTAAACACACTGTCATTATGCTCAATGAAATGTCATCTCCTTCTCCACAGCTAGCATACGCGGTATTGCTTCATGATGTAGGCAAACCTCCTACTGCAACAGAAACTGCAGGTGACAGAATCAGATTTAACGGACATTCTGAGATGGGTTCTGAAATCTCAAAAAAGATCTTGAGCAGGCTGAAATTTTCAAATAGCGATACAGAATCGATCAGTTACTGCATCCGTAACCATATGAGATTCATGGATGTTCAAAAGATGAGACGTTCTACTCTTCGCAGGTTTGTCGGCGCACCAACGTTTTCAGTAGAGTTGGAACTCCATCGCTTAGACTGCCTTGCCAGCCATGGCGATTTAAGCAACTACCGGTTCCTTGAGGAATTCAAAAACCAATTGCGTGATGAACCGCCTCTGCCAAAACCCTGGATAAACGGGAATGACATTATCCAACTCGGTATTTCGGAGGGGCCGGAAATCGGCAAATTGCATAAGAAAGCTTTCAACGCTCAATTGGAAGGCCAATTCAAAGATCGACGCGAACTTCTTGAATGGCTTAAGAGAGAAGTCAGAATTCAGGAGTCAGAAGCCAGGAGTCAGAATGGGGAAAGCTAGATATTGACCCCGCCGAAAGCTTCGCAATCAGGCGGGCATGCCCAAAGAAAATGGCGGTAGTTATTGATCATATATTCGCCAAAAAGAAGGGTTGCTCCCCCTCTATCCCTTCCTGTCCCTTTCATTGGTCAAGTCCTGATTTGAAGTTGTCACTTTGACCTCATTATTTTTGTTATATTATTTAACCCCATCGAAATCGCTATCGCTATCGGGATCGCTATCGATTTCACCGTCTTGCCATTGCCTTAGGCAATATTCAGAGAATCACAGTACGGCAGATATTCAGTTTTTCGCATCCCAACCCCATGTTATTTCGATTTGGATACCGATTTCGATACCGATTTGGACCTATCTCCTGACTGGTTTCGGTTCCATCCCTTTCCACCCCCTTCTATCCCTTTAGGAATTTGCGTTTGTAACGCAAATTCCTCGTTTTCTTTCCTTGATCTTCAGAATTCCATGCGGTAACGTGCGGAGCTGGAGGGAATAACATGCTTTCAGTAATGCTTAAATCCAAACTTCACCATGCGACTGTAACTGATGTGGAATTAGAGTACGAGGGCAGTCTCACTATAGACAGCAATCTCATGGACGCAGCCGGCATACGGCCTTACGAGAAAATTCTTATTGCAAACCTTGCCAACGGAAACAGGTTCGAAACGTATGCCATTCCCGCAGAAGAATCCGGATCAGGAAAGATTTGCCTCAATGGGGCTACCGCTCATAAAGGCTCATCCGGAGATCGACTGATAGTATTTGCCTTTGGGCTTCTTCAAGAGGAAGAGATAAACCAGCACCGGCCGCGCGTAATTCTTCTGGATGAAAATAACAAGATTAAAACGGCAACGTAGAGCTGTTTTCCCGGCTACGCGATTTTACGTTTTTCACTCTGGGTTTCATTATTAAGACATTTCTGCCGAACCATGGATTTAGTGATTCGCAGTGTACATTTAGTTTTACCCGGAGCTTCAAACATAATATCAAGCATTAATCTCTCAACTATAGCACGTAATCCGCGCGCGCCTGTTTTTCTCTTAATCGAAATGGTGGCCAACTCGCGTAGCGCACTATCGGTAAACGAAAGCGACATTCCGTCCATAGCCATAAGCTTCTGATACTGCTTCACCATACAATTCTTCGGCTTGACCATAATGTGAACAAGGTCATCTTCAGTAAGTTCCGGCAAAGCAACGGCAACAGGCAAACGACCTACCAGCTCAGGAATTAGCCCATATCGTATCAGATCCTCAGGTTCAACATCTAAACCCAATTTAGCATTGTCTCCACGCCGTCCTATAAAGTCTGCTTCGCTAAAACCGAGCATACCCTTACCCGTTCTGCGCCTGACTATATCATCTAATCCGACAAAAGCCCCTCCGCAGATAAAAAGGATGTGTTCCGTATTGATTTTCATATATTCCTGCTGCGGATGTTTACGGCCGCCGTGAGGAGATACATTGGCAATCGTACCCTCCAGAATTTTGAGAAGTGCCTGCTGGACACCTTCACCCGAAACATCACGTGTAATAGAAACATTATCGGTTTTGCGGCCTATTTTATCTATTTCATCAATATATATGATTCCCATCTCGGCCCGACCGATATCATTGTCCGCATTCTGGATAAGGCTCAGTAAAATGTTTTCCACGTCCTCACCTACATATCCTGCTTCAGTCAGTGTTGTGGCATCTGCAATTGCAAATGGAACATCCAGAAGCCGAGCTAACGTTCTTGCCATAAGAGTTTTACCGCACCCCGTTGATCCGATCATAAGTATATTGCTCTTTTCGATCTCAACTTCTGCATAGGGATGATCATCGGCAAAATGGACTTCCTGCCGTAAACGCCTGTAATGATTATATACAGCAACTGCCAGGACCTTTTTGGCATACTCATGCCCAACCACATATTGGTCCAGGAAAGCTTTTATCGCCGCAGGTTTAGGAACTTTGAGTTTAGAGACTTGTTTTCTTCGCCCCTCACTCTTTTCGCTATTTAACATTGAATTGCACAATGTCACACATTCGTCACATATACTGACATCCGGACCAGCTATGAGTTTTCTAACCTCTCGGCTGTTTTTACCGCAAAAGGAACATAAAGCTTGATTTTCACTAGCCACAGGTCATTCTCCACAGAAGAATAGTGCCCCTACTTCTTCCTGGTTTTTTTCTGTTTTCTGCTTCGCACAACTTCATCCACCAAACCATAATTCTTTGCTTCCGAGGCGGACATAAAGAAATCTCTATCGGTATCTTCTGATATCACTTTCAGTGATTTTCCCGTATGTTTGCCAAGGATCTCATTTATTGTATCACGCAATCTGAGGATTTCTTTTGCCTGAATACTGATATCAGAAGCCTGGCCCTGCACACCGCCCCAGGGCTGATGAATCATTATTCTCGCATTAGGGAGCGCGAAACGTTTTCCTGCAGTCCCTGCCGCAAGCAAAACTGCGCCAAGACTCGCCGCCTGTCCCACACAATAGGTCGCAACGTCACACTTCATAAATTGCATGGTGTCATAGATCGCCATGCCGGCAGTGACAGATCCGCCAGGTGAATTAATGTACATACAAACATCTTTTTCGGCGTTTTCAGCCTGAAGGAAGAGCAATTGGGCTATAATCAGATTGCTCACCTCATCAGTAATAGGCGAACCTATAAAAATAATCCTGTCTTTCAGAAGGCGTGAAAATATATCGTACGCTCTCTCTACTCTTCCCGTCTGTTCCACCACCATTGGTATTAAAGCTTGCCCCATTTCGTTCATAACATAATCCTTATTTTTTTATCTTTGAATGTTCCAACAAAAAGTCGAGAGTTTTTTCGGAGCGAATATCACTCTTAAGCTTTTCCATGGAATTTCGCTTGTTCAATTCCGACTTCAAACGGTCAGCAGACGTTTTGTTATACTCCGCCATAGCCGCTATGCGCCCCTCCACCTCGTTTTCTTCCACCTGAATATTCTCCTTTTCGGCTATTTGTTCAAGAATATATGATAACTTCACACGATCTTTAGACGATTTCACGGCCATATTGAGAATATCATCCTTCTGCGCCTCGATCTGCTCCTTTGTGGCGCCACGCATGGCGATATTTTCAACCATATTACGAGCCACCAAATTTGTTTCGTGATCAACCACAGACTTGGGCAGATCCAGCTTAGTATTTTCTAGAAGATACTTGGAAATCTCTTCTTTCAGCCGGTTCTTTTCATTGCTTTCAGCAGTTTCCAGTAACTCCTGACGGATTTTTTCTCGCAATTCTGCTTCGGATCCGACATTCAGTTTTTTCCAAAATTCCTCATTCAATTCCGGAAGTATCTTTTCCCGTATTCCTTTAGGGACAACCATGTAGATTGCATCTCTTCCGGAAACCTCCGTTACATGGTAGTCGTCAGGGAAATGAACGTTTACTTTTATCTCTTGATTTACAGTGGATCCAATAAGCGCCTGGGAGAAACCGGGCAGAAACTCACGATCACCAAGAAAAACCCAAAAATCCTTACCTTCATCAATCCCTGCGCAATTGGGGGCAAACTCACGAAGCGGCTTGTCTTCGCAAGTTCCGACATAATCGACTTTAACTAAATCTCCTTCGCAAACATCAGTTCTTGCAACATCCTCAAAACGGGCAAAAGAATCAAGAAGACGATTATAAGCCTCTTCAACTTCAGTATCAGCAACTACAACCTTCGTGGCCTTAAGTTTGATCTTCATGTATTTCGGTAATTTGAACTGCGGCGCAACATCAACAGTCACTTTAAAGGCAAGTCTTTTACCATCTTCAAAATCGACATCATGCACCCCGATCAACGCCACTGGATTTATTTCCTCTTGAGCAAGGGCTTCTTTACAGAACCGCGGAATAAGACGATCTCTGGTTTCCTCTGCTATATTCTTGGCGTACCTGCGTTCAACAACATGCGCCGGTGCTTTCCCTTTCCTGAAACCCGGGACCTTGACGCTCTCAGCATATACATTTATCACTTTACCATACTCATCCACTACTCCATCGTCGGGAACCTCCACATGCAGAATTTTACGACATGAAGCTGCGTCTTGAACTGTTACTTTCATTTATGATCTCCTGGTAGGCAAACGTAAATCAAGAGTCTGACCTTACTCTTTCATTGCCATAAGAAATTCCGCATTGCTCTTTGTTTTCTTTAATCGCTTTACAATCATTTCCATGGCTTCGACAGGAGGCACTCCATTAATGGCTCTCCTGAGGATCCATATCTTGCTTAATTCATCCGGATGCAGAAGCAGTTCTTCCTTCCGTGTTCCCGATTTCTCCATATTAATAGAGGGGAATATCCGTTTGTCAACAAGGTTTCTATCAAGACAGAGCTCCATATTGCCTGTTCCTTTAAATTCTTCAAAGATAACCTCATCCATTCTACTGCCTGTATCCACAAGCGCTGTTGCAATTATACTCAGACTTCCTCCGTCCTCAATGTTGCGTGCGGCGCCGAAAAAGCGTTTGGGCTTATGCAATGCATTCGCGTCAACGCCCCCTGATAGAATTTTGCCGCTGTGCGGCTGAAGTGTATTATATGCACGCGCAAGTCGTGTAACACTGTCAAGCAGTATTACAACATCTTTACCACACTCAACCATACGTTTTGACATTTCAAGCACAAGCTCAGAAACCTGAACATGGCGCTCAGGAGCTTCATCAAATGTAGAACTGAAAACGTGCGCAGATGTGTGGCGCATCATGTCGGTCACTTCTTCGGGGCGCTCATCAATAAGAAGAATTATCAGATAAACATCCGGATGATTTGCCGTAATGCTGTTTGCAATCTTTTGAAGAAGCACCGTTTTCCCTGTCCGGGGAGCTGCAACTATTAACCCGCGCTGTCCCATGCCTATTGGAGTAAAAATATCCATTACGCGCATGGAAATCTCGCTGGCTTCTCTTTCCAGATGAATACGATTATCAGGGAAAAGAGGAGTGAGATTTTCGAAGGGAACCTTACTACGGGACATTTCCGGGTCATTTTCATTGACTTTATCAACCCTGAGAAGCGCAAAAAAACGCTCCTTGTCCTTAGGCTCTCTAATTTCACCCTCGACAAGGTCTCCTGTCCTCAACGCAAATCTTCTGATCTGAGACGGTGAGACATATATATCTTCAGGACACGGCAAATAGTTATTGTACGGTGATCTGAGAAATCCGAAACCGTCAGGTAAAATCTCGAGCACCCCTTTACTGAACATTGTGCCGGTCTTTCTGGCACCTTCCTTCAGAATCTCGAAAATCAACTCATGCTTTTGTAACGCTCCAAGGTCGGTCAGCCCGAATTCATCAGCTATCTTGTGCAATTCTGGTACTGACTTTTCCTGAAGCTCGTAAAGACTAAGCCCTTGCTCACCAGACCCGTTTTTTCTGGGCGGTGGTACCGGTACCTCGTTCCCGTTTGAGCTGTCAGCGTCTGAATTTCCGGCAGAATTTGCACTCTTTGCACGAGAACTCCGGGCCGAGTACCTGGTGTTATCCATCGAGCTTCTGCGTGAATTATTATTGTGTCTTGTCCGTCTTGTCGTATTGTGGCTTCTAAGTCCCATAACTTAACTCTCCGTTATAATCTTCCATACTCTTACAGTTTGCGCCCTTAACTGTTTCATCGCACCATTGTTACTTATCACAAAATCAGCCAGTTCAGCTTTTTTCCGCACCGGCATTTGAGCTGAAATTCTCCTTCGCGCTCCTGATTCCGATATACCTCGTTTTTTCAGCCTGCCAATCTGTTTTATTTCAAATGAGCTTACACACACAACAGCATCCCAATTCTCACCTTCACCTGCCTCATAAAGCAATGGCATTATGATAACTGCAACTGACTGTTGATTATTTAACCATTTTCGCCAAACGGCTTTTACCTCAGGATGAACAATCCTGTTCAAGGCACTCAAATCATCTGCATCAGCGAATACGCGCTCTGCAAGTTTCGATCTGTCAATTTTCTTATGATCATCCAGAATATCATCACTGAACTGCGCAAGAATTCTGTGATACACTTTTTGTCCAGGCTCCATGAGTTTATGCGCTGCCTCATCGCATTCAAACACAACAGCCCCTTGATTGGCCATAACAGAACCAACCTCAGTCTTCCCGCAGGCTATTCCACCCGTCACAGCAATTCTCAACATACGGGCCCTTTAACATACAAAGGATAAAACTTCGAAGTGAAACCAAACTAACATATGGAATTGAATTGGTTGAGAAATTCGGGGATATCCTCCCTGAGAAATAAGATGATTAAGCATAAATCAGTAGGCGAACATTGTCAACACCAAAAAACATTCTATTTCTTGAATAAATCTCCCTCTCTTAACTCACGTGCCAATGAGTGCAACTCAAGTTCCTCCAACAACGGCAGAACCTTACCAGGATCAACAGAACGCACCTTAAGCTCATCCCAATTCAATAAACTGCCCAAATCTCGTTTCAGACGAACTATTTTCATATTTCTGGAAACAAGATCCCTGGAATCCTGCAGTGATCTACGAAGTTTTTTGCTTTCCACTTTATCGAGATGCTTCCAGATTTCCTGAACCGACCCAAAAGCATTTATCAGCTTCGCTGCTGTTTTAGGCCCAACTCCCGGAACTCCCGGTATGTTGTCGGCACTGTCCCCAACAAGCGCCAGCCAATCTATCATCTGCGAAGGAGCAACTCCCGTTTTAGATTTAACACTCTCTGGGCCAAAGGGGTCATTTCTGCCAGCAACCGGTATCACATTGGTTTTTCTATTAATAAGTTGATAAATATCTTTATCATTAGTAGCGATCATTATGGAATCAGATTGTGACTCAGCCCAATCCGCGATAGAAGCAATTACATCATCAGCTTCTTCGCCATCTTTTCTAACCCAGGCAATTTCAGCTTTATCAAGGTAGTCTTCAACAACACTGATCTGTTCCCTGAGAGCATCCGGCATGGACGGTCTCTGAGCCTTATATTCCTCCAGCATTTCAACCCTGTCTTTCGGCAAACCACCATCAAAAACAACCGCCCAATGACTGGGGTTTCTCAGTTCCCGAATCTGATTCAGCATCCTGACAAATCCGAAGACAGCATTAGTAGGCCTTCCTGATTTGGTGGATAAATTCTTTATTGCGTAGAAGGCACGATACAAAGCACACATTCCGTCAATGAGAATCAGTCTGTCGCAAGACATGCTATTTACCGGATGACGCCGCAGCCTTGTCCTGCATAGCTTCAGTGATCTGCCTTTCTGCTTTCTTTGAAACCGGTCTTCCAGCAGGATCAACTAGACGCGCGGTAAGGAATATCATGAGATTAATCTTGTCGCTTCGCTCGTATCTGCTCCTGAAAAGACGACCAATAAACGGAATATCCATCAGAAACGGTATCCCATCATCAACATCCCATCTCTTTTCAGTAATCATTCCCCCGAGAACAATTGTTGCCTCATTATACACAGAGATCGTCGTGCTGACATTGCGTACGGGAAAGAACGGCTGCGGCATAGGGAGAAAGTTTATACCAGCACCAGGCACTGTAAAAGTGGAGCCATAGTCCTTCCATGTTGGGTCATCAACTACTTCAGGAGTTACCATCAAATTGATCATCTGTCCGTCTGGACTTACTTCAGGTGCAACAGTAAGAAGAACACCTACCTCACGCGTCTGGAATGAGCCTGGCTCCACAATGCCGCCTACAGGTATAGTAGCGCCAGTGACTCCTCGTGACATAATTGGTGTTACTGTGAATTCTGTGGGATAAATAAACTCTCTGACCACCTTTATCACAGCCTCTTGACCTGCTGTGGTAGTAACCTTTGGCGCAGAAAGAAGGTCCGCATGCCCTTCCCGTTCAAGCGCATGAAGTATCATTTTCAACTGTGGATTCGTCAGAAAACTGCTAAATGTCGCTATATTATCTGTAACAGGCGTATCACCTTCAGGTATACCTGCAAATTCCTCGTAAAATCTATGGCCCGTCATAAAACCTCCCGGGTCATTTGCTTCCATCTGAATTCTTGGTTTCATTGCAAGCGCCGTTCCGGGACTATTCTTCATCATAAGTTCCCAGTCATCGGTTAAAAGCCATTCAAAGCCCAAAGTTTCAAGATTATTCTGGCCCACTTCAACAAAACGCGCTTCAATTTCAATCTGGTATGGAACAACATTGATAATAGCAAGCACCTTCTCGAATTCAGTTAGATTATTAGCTGTATTGGCAACTACTATCTTACCTATTGCGGCGATATACTTGATTGAAGTCCCCTGCGGCCATTTCACTCCCATCCCCGCGAAAAACTGCTTCCAATCATCCCTTACCTGTCCTACGGAACCCTTTTCGATCGTGATAAAATCGTCACGCTCTTCTCCCCCAGCCCCTATATCCGGCGCAAGCTCGGCAATCCTCTCACCAACAGAGGGCAACACGTTATACATTCGAATAAGGACCTCCCCGTCAGGCTCGTTCTGAGGTACAATCATTACAACCGAACCTTCAATGCGATATTTCAAATCGGCCATTTCAGTACATATTTTAAGCGCCTCTTTCAACGTAACATAACGTGCATGGACCGTAATCAGTTGATCTCCCGAACCTCCTGTGCCGCCCGCTGATGCTGGCGCTTCGGCAAAAGGATCATCAATCGAAGGTTCTGCCTCCACACTTTCTGCTTTTCCAGTACCAAGTCGTAGAATAATATTTATCCCTCGATCTTTTGGCTCGGCGTCAGTATCCGGATCATACTCCAAGCTATAATCATGAAGAACCTCAACTACATCATTAATATTCGCCTGTCTGAAATCTATTTCAGGAATAACAATACCTTCCATCTTGCGCAGTATCGCCATTCTTTTGCTTTCATCAACCTTTGGCTTATAAATATCTTGGTTTACGCCGATATTATCTTTTTCGATACCGTAATCCCTGGGATTCCATGTCCTGCGCACTTCTGCCATCATATTCTTGCGAGTAGCCTCACCTTCCATTGTTGCCCTGTCGTATCTTTTCTGCTCTATCTTATGAAGCAGTCTCTGCGCCTCGGTGTTAAATAGATCATCTCTAAGAACCAACTCCGCTTTCAGCTGTGCTTCATCATACTCACCTGAGACAAAATATTCCCGCGCGCGTTTTAATTTGACTGCGATTTTCTTTCTGTCTTCGAGAAACTCTTTGCTCGTCTGGCGTGCATCTGGTAATGCAACCTCCTCTTCAACCGGTTTGTCTCTAATATCCTCCAAGCGCACCACAAGCTTCTCGCCCCTGGGATGTCCTGCTCCAGCAGCTTTCTTGGCCTGGTCAATTGCCTCATCCATTTTTCTCTGTTGCTCCATAGACAAAGCCCAACGATAGTACGTTTCCTGCAGGCCCTCCAGAGCTTCCCTCTGCTGTGTCTTGACATGGGACCGTTTAAAACAACTCATAGCTTCATTAAACAGGGTAATTGCAACCTCATATCGCCCACTCTGCAAAGACTTCCTGGCCTCAGACAAAGACTCCTCCCCGTGCCTTCTCAAGGCCAATCTGCGAAGTTTCTCTTCCTCTGCAAAAACAGTAACTTCAGCCCGTTTGGCCATTACTTGAGGCGATTCCTTTTCTTCAAAAGGCCCCTCAACCATCTCACTCTCAATTTCGGGTTCGATTTCATCTTCAACTGCAGATTCAATTTCAACTTCAACCGCAACTTCGGGTTCGATTTCAACTTCGGGTTCGATTTCAACTTCGGGTTCGATTTCAACTTCAATCGCCTCAGCAGTTGTTGCCTCAACAATACTGCCGATAGCTTCTTCTACCAAGGGGACTTCATCCAAAACGGGTTCTTCAAGTTCCTCTATCTCCAATGCCTCAACAGATTCTTCAGCTATAGGATCAGACTCATCATCAGCCAATTCCATAGGTTCTTCTTCTATCTCAATTTCTTCCATCTCCACTTCAGCTAACATCTCATCATCAAGCCCGTCAGTTGCCGCGCCGATTTCGCTGCTCATTTCAGCATCCAAGAGATCATCCTCTTCCAGGTCAATCTCAACAGGCAGCTCACCATCAATTGCCGCATCAATGACCATCTCCTCAGCAATTTCTTCCTGGGCTGTAATCAACAACGAAGGAAGCAGCAGAACTGCTGCTAGAATGACTCCGAATAACTTTTGGCTATTAAATATCATAAAAGAATCTTCCTGTTCTTATCACCACTTGGGAGCTTCGAAATGAGCATCCGGCGCAATAGCTTTTTTCGTGCTTACCCCTTTACCAACGATTTTCTCTTCACCGGTTTGAAGGTTACGTATTATGACAATTCTCAATTTACTGTCAATATTTATTACCTGATATTTTTTGTCCTTCTTCAATTCGAACATATCATCTTTTTTAACAATACGCTGGCTTTTGTCCAAATCGAACATCAAATAAGCCCTATATTCCTTATGCTTCTCCGCTTTCCCCTTGATAAGCACTATTTCTTTATCACCCCTCTGAAGCGTTAACTCAGAAACATCAGTTTTTTTCATTGTGGAGCTGTTTCTGTACAAAGGCTTTTTTTCGATCTTTTTTTCATATTTCACGAGTTTGAATCCGACTTTCTCTTCACCCATCTTTATTTCCACTGTTTCATTAAGTTTAGCAAAAATGGTTTTTTCTCCGCTTCTCAGGTTCAAGCCAAACTTCATATACTTAACGCTCTCTTCCTGAGAATCGTCAGGATTAAAACCTTCAAGCTTCATGTCGCTTCGGAATAACAACTGAAATTCTTCAGCAACAATCCTGTCAACACGCAACAAATCTATCAGCGGCGGATAATCATCAGGATCCGTCAGATCCGTCTTCAGCCTATATTCGGTAATATTATCAAAACCATCACCATCTTTATCCTTATTGGCATCTAAAGGATCATCTGGATCAAGACCGAATTGCTTCTCATCCTTATCTGGAATTCCATCGCGGTCGGAATCTTTGCCTACCTTGTCTTTTGGCGGATCAAAATTCTGAGCCACAAGACAGAATGGGCACTCTTTCGCTTCACGCGGAATAGGTCTGCTGCACTTCAGATCCTGACACCTTATACGCGTGTTAGGAACAAGCAGCCTGTTGCTCCACGAATTCCCCTGAATCACGAAAGGATTACTCATTTTTTCAAACCATTGATTATACTCCAACGGATCGACAGATTCGGCATTAGGGTTCTTCGGCTCCATCTTGTTGATATCGTCCTCAAACTTCCCATAAGTCATACGGATTGAGCCTAATCTCACAGCAAGGTTGAGCAATGAGAGCAGCAATACCAGAAGAAAGACAAAAGCTATAAGCTTGTCATAAACTGATTTAAGCAGTGACCATATACGTTTTAAGAATGTCATCCTAAAATCCTGTCAAAAAACACAAACTCCGCCAGCAGCTTTACGAAATACACACCAACGTCATTTCCATTCTTTAAAGCTACACACATCCAGCACCATCCTGACTCGCACAAGTTTCTCAGTCTCCATACCACAAACAATGCGATCTTCGCGGGAAAGATGTTCTAGATCGATTTCCTCATCCTCTTCCTTCTCCCGCTCAGTGTAAAACATAGGGTTTTTCATCAAATTCAAATTCCGCTTTTTAATACTCAGCGATGTTACGGCGACAAACACCTGATGTTCAACAAGTCGATTCAGCACTTTCAAAAGGTTTTTCTCTTTTGTACTGAATTCAAAGACAAAAAACTGTTTCGTAAAAAGGCGTTCTCCCTGTTCCACTTCCGAGTCAGATTTGGTCGCGTTTTTACCCGAAGACACGTCTTCAAATTTCTCACGCTCGATACCATCGATGCTTCCCACCTTCCCCTTGAACAGTACTTTGGCAATATATTCAACAATAACTAATTGCTGGGTCAACCTAGGGACAGCAGCCGGCACCGGGGGCAAGCCCTTTTTAAAATAACGTTCAAAACCAAATGAAAATTCTTTTGGAACAGTTGATCCATTTTCAGCAGCTAATTTCAACAAATCATCTCTTTTGCTTCCCAGTTGTTTCAGGAAAGATGAAGGACTTCTGTTATTTCCAAGCTCCACCTGGCCTTCCCTTAATTCATTCAACAGTTTTTTAGTTTTTTCGCAAAGTATTTCTACATTCTTTTCTTCAACGGTAATATTTTCTTTCGTAGGAAACGGATTTTTCTTATAGTAATTGCTCAGTGTTATTCTAGCGCCCTGAAGATCTTCTTCTATATCCTTCAAACCCTTTATCGCCCTTATAAGAAAAAAGCCTGTCAAGAGCGCAATCAGAGACATTGCTACAATCACAACAAATAAAATGCTTTTTTTGCCTTTCATAACCTGCTCTTTACTTCCTTAAAACCTTTTTTAGGTTATCGACATAAATGTTAACGATCTTTCTTGTGAACTTTTCTGGCTGGCACCTCTATCTTTTTCTCCAGTTTGGCCAGAATAACAAACTCCCGGGCGTATGCGCCAGGACGCGGCGGAAGTTCCATTTCTATCTTGGTTTCCTGACCATCAGAGAAACATTCCGATTCCCTCAGTTTATTCCTGACCACTTCAATCGCGGTAGCTTCTGCCGTGCCTGCATTTTTCAATGTATCTTCAAACCCCGACATCCTTATCTCTATCGCCGTTATCTTCTGTTCCTCAACTATTGGTCTCAGCGATGTAACCCACATCCCATCAAGCACACATGAATGAACTGCATCAACCATTCTGACCCACTGTGTCCGCAAAGCAATAAGGTTAATAAGAGTATCGATCTTGCCAGAAACCGCGGCTCTTTCTTTCTTAACCTTATCTAAATGTTTCTGAATAACACTAAGACCTTCTATTCTTTTCCGCACCTCGCCGATCTGTTTATTACGCATTATTTTCATGCGCTGACAATAGACCCATCCGCAAAGCATAGTCATAATTACTGCAACAACCGCCAAGATGAAAAACGGTTGTCGTTTCCGGAATATCTTTTTGGCCACAAGGTCAGGCGGCATAAGATTAATTTCTATAGGACACGTAAGCGCGCGCCGCAATGCTAATCCCGTAATCTCAGCCATTAACTGAAGATCACCAGCTATCTTTTCGGCATCGATTTTGTCGCTTACCGCCACATTAATAAACGGGTTAAGATATTCGACGTCCACCTTGAGTTTTTCTCTAAAGAACGTATCGCTGTGCGGGATCACGGAAGAACCACCCGTCAGCAACACAAGCGACGGGGCACTACCCGACTGCTGGCTTCGATAAAAATTAATCGAACGGTTAACTTCAGCGTGAAGACGAGTAATCACGGTTCTGATTATTTTAGACACACGGTCAGCAACCTGACTATCCGGCCCGGCATAGACGCCGCCAAATGCGACAAAGCCATGGGTAAGCTTTAATTCTTCTGCTTCAGCAAACGACAAATCAAATTCCTTGGCAAGTTCAATTGTTATTGCATTGCCTGCCACAGGGATACTTCTGCTGAAAATACGTGGGCCCTCAATAAAAATCAAATTTGATGATTTTGCTCCGACATCCAGAACCATCGTACATCCTGTTAGATCCGGATAATTGTAGCGCACAACGTTATACACAGCCATAGAAGCCACGTCCACAATCTCAGGCTCCAAACCTGTCGCTACCACACAATCAGTCAGCTTTGTGACATTTTCTGTCTTAACAGCCACCAGCATTACGCTGAACTCTCCCCCTTCTGTGTCAATGAGCTCATAATCCCATACTACCTCATTGATTGGGAACGGTACGTTCTGCTCGGCTTCATATCGGACAATCTGATCAACTTTATCATGAGAAACCGGCGGAAGTTTTACAAAACGCGGGAAAACCGACTGACCGGATATTGTCATTAATAAAGGCGCCGGCTTAATGTTGTGTTCATGCATAAGCGTCCGAACAGCCGAAACTATGAAAGCTGATTCATCGGTGGCATCCTCCGGATCAACCTCAAGTTTCCCAACACCATAATTCAGCAATTCAGGGCCACCGGTCTTGGGAACAGAAAAATCGGCCAAGACGAGCTTGCTGGCCCCAATGCTCAGAGCTATTATGCGATCAGTTTTGAATATGTTTAACATTTGTATTTATAATAAGAAAACTGCCTAAAGAAATTACTTTTCATACGCATGGTCATCGATATCAACATATTGAAATGGTGTCTCTATTTTTTTAAAAAGATATCCTGTTTTAATTGTTACCAGCTCGCTTCCAGTAATCTTGGGGTTTTTCCACCAATCTGCCTGCATAGTCTTTGACATACTCTTATGATTCTCAGCCTTAGTCTCAATTACTTTGCCATCATGAAGGATCTCTACAGCTACTCCCATCAATTCTCCGTAGCGTTCTATAGCAGCCGGGCGAAGATACACTGCGCTGAGATAATCACGCCCCTTTTCAATATCCGCATACTTCGAGGTAACTTTGTAAAAAGTATAAGCATTCTTGCCTTTTTCTTTCCTTACAGAAATAGCATAATACCTAAACTCCAGGTTATCAATCCATTCCGGATCGGTATCATACGTTGTCTCAATCTTAACCCACTCTTTCGGGGGTTTCTGGTCGTTTGAAGCGCTGGTGCCATATCGTGGAGTATTGATTTTTGCACGCGAGCCCAGCCCTGTCAGCTTACGGATCACCAGAATTTTCCTGACAACCCTGCCGGACTTGGTGGCTCCTTGAGCAAGCACATTATTGCCGGTATAAAGAAAAAATACAGACACGCACATGAAATAAATATAACGACTAATAAGAAAACTCCTCATCACTCATCTCTCCTATTTAGAAAACTGATATTCCCATATAACAACTAATCATCAACTCATTTTCCCGATAATCTCAATCATCGGCATAAACATAGCAATAACAATAGTACCGATGATAAGAGCAAGCATTACTATTAATATAGGTTCTATAATAGAAGTTAATCCTTCCACAGTAGAATCGACTTCATCCTCATAAGAATCAGCTATTTTCATCATCATCTCAGGCAGCGCTCCTGTTTCCTCTCCAACATCAACCATGCTTACGACCATACCTGGAAAAACTTTCGTTGATTCCAAAGGCGTTGCCATGCTTTCGCCTTCCTTGACATTATCATGCACTTTCTGAATAGCGCGAGCGACAACCGAATTTCCCGAAGTATCCCGCACAATGTTCAATGCCTGAAGAACTGGAACACCCGAACTCATAAGAGTTCCCAGCGTACGCCCAAATCTGGCAATTGCAGTTTTAAGAAACAAAGTACCAAACAACGGCATCTTGAGTTTTGCTGCATCCAGTATATAGCTGCCTGTTTTTGTTTTCGACCCAAACTTATACGCAATAACCAATATTACAATTACAGCTAAGACATACAGGCCCTTTTGCGTAATCATGCGACTTATACCTATCACAAATTGCGTTAAAGCCGGCAGTTCTCCGCCTCCCAGAAGCTCACTGAATATTTGCTCAAATTTTGGAATAACGCCTATCATAAGAAATGTTACAATTCCAATTGCCACAACAAGCACCACAATCGGATAAATCATTGCCCCCTTCACCTTGTTCTTTATCCGTTCGGATTTTTCCATAAACTCAGCAAGCCGAGTAAGAACAATTTCAAGCACACCACCCGCTTCACCAGCCCTAACCATGTTAATAAAAAGATTGTCAAAAATTCTCGGGAAAAGCGACAAGGCATCTGAAAAAGTGCCGCCGCTTTCAACTGCTTCACCCATTCCGTTTAAAGCTTTTTGCAAGGCAGGATGCTTCTCCTGTTTGAGAAGGATTCTTAAGCCACGGAGGAGAGGCATGCCTGCATCAATAAGTGTTGCAAGTTGGCGCGTAAAAATAGCCAATTGTTTTGCTTTAACTCTACTGCCCAGGAAACTGGGCAGCCTAATTTCCATGCGAAGTCCTTTGCCCGCTACCTTCGCCGCAGCAACCTCTTTAGTTTGTGCTCCACCACCAATTTCTGACACCCGGGTAGGAAAAAAACCCTTCGTCCTAATCATTGATACAGCTTGTGTCTGATTCTCCGCATCCAGAACGCCTTCCGATTCCCCACCCTGAGAATCCATGGCAATATATTTATACCTCGGCATAGAAGGAAATCCCCCTGTATTACTGCAACAAACCGATTAAATATAGTACCATTCAGAGGATTCTGCAAGAGCATAATCAGAAAGTTGATGGCGACAGGAATCATATGAAAGCGAAAATACAGGAAAGACAAAGAAGTTAAGGCTTCTCTACCTCTTTCTTTTTCTTTACCTTTTTGGGTAATGGCGCTATCCCAATCCATTCCAAAACGGCACTTTCCGAACAATCTCCTCTGCGTGGAGCAAGTTTTGTAATACGAGTGTAGCCGCCCTGTCGGCCATTAAACTGAGGGGCAATCTCCTCAAACAGGATTTTGACGTGTTTTACCCGTACCAGAACAGAAATAGCCTGACGTCTGGCGGACAAGGTACCCTTACGTGCCAAAGTCACCATCTTTTCCGCCAAACTGCGGGCAATCTTAGCTTTGACTACAGTCGTCTTTATCCTTTTGCGTTCAATCAGAGCGCATACAAGCGCGGATATTGTCGCATGGCGATGTGCAGAACTTCGGCCTATTTTTTTATTCTTTTTTCTGTGTCGCATTGTTCGTAACCCTATACTTCGCCTAACTTGCTGCCAATATCTTCAAGTAGATCAGAATCCAATTTCATTCCAAGCGTTAACCCTAATTCGGAAAGCTTAGCCTTTATCTCATTGAGAGACTTTTTGCCAAAGTTTCTATATTTAAGCATTTCAGGCTCTGTCTTTTGCGCAAGCTGACCAACAGTTGTCATATTGGCATTATTCAGACAATTTGCAGCCCGCACACTAAGTTCTATTTCGTTCACACTCATGTTTAATATGCGCCGCAGTTTCTCGCGTTCCTCATCCACCTGTTTCTCGCTTTTTTCAAATTCAATAATATCTTGATCATAGTTAACAAACACATCGAGATGATGACGCAATATGGCTGCTGTCATTGTCAAAGCATCATCCGGAGTGGTTCTTCCGTCAGTCCATATTTCTATAATAAGCTTGTCATAATCTATTCGTTGTCCAACTCTTGTATTTTCAGCCGCAAAACTGACTCTTCTGACCGGAGAAAACACCGCATCCAGCAGAATCCGTCCAATTTCCTGATCAGATCCTTTGTTCCATTCCGCAGGACAAAATCCACGACCAACACGAATTTCCAATTCCATTTCAAGCTTTCCATCTTCCGCAAGAGTGGCAATATGATGATCTGGATTTAATACTTCAATCGTTCCGTCAGTTTTAATATCACCCGCCGTAACCTCTCCCGGCCCTTTCACTTTAAGAGTCAGTAATCTTGGTTCTCGAACATATGTTCTGAGCAGAACCTTCTTGAGATTGAGAATAATGTCTGTTACGTCTTCCACAACACCCGGAAGAGAACAAAATTCATGTTCGGCACCTGCAATTTTGACGGAAATAATCGCGGCTCCTTCTATCGAAGAAAGAAGCACTCGTCGCAAAGAATTACCAATGGTTTTCCCATATCCTATCTCAAATGGTTCGGCAATAAACTTAGCGTACGCATCCGTAGCTGTTTCCTCTTCCTTTGTCACTCTTTTAGGCATTTCGAATCTACTGAGTCTTATAGGCATTTTTTCATAGTCCTTTCCTTGATCCCCGCGCAATCCCGTTTCAGCTAAGCAGGTTGTTTCACGACCTGCATTAAAGAAAACATCACTTTGAATACAGTTCAACCACAAGCTGTTCATCTACTATTGGGGCAATTTCCTCACGTGTCGGGATACGGAGTAATTTCCCCGAAAAATTTTCTGAGTCCAGTGAAATCCAAGACGGCAATTCACGCCCCTCTGAGGCCTCTAATCCTTTTTTTGCCAATTCCCTGCTCTCGGTCCTGTTTTTCACTTGTATTACTGAACCAGGCCTAACAATTATGGACGGAATATTGGCGCTTCGCCCGTCAAGCAACACATGATTATGCGATACAAACTGTCTGGCGGCTTTTCTTGATGTAGTAAATCCCAGACGGTACACTTGATTATCAAGTCTGGTCTCCAGCAACTGCAGAAGAACATCTCCCGTAACATCTCGTTTACGCACCGCTCTTTTGAAAAATAATCTAAACTGCTTCTCCCTCATGCCGTACTGACTGCGCAAACGCTGCTTTTCCCTCAGCTGCATGCCATAATCAGAAGGTTTCTTGCCTCGACGAGGACCATGCATTCCGGGAGCAGGTCGACCGGTTTCAATTGGACACTTAGCCATGCTACAGCGTGTTCCTTTCAGAAAAAGCTTCATGCCCTCTCTTCGGCATCTTCTACATGCCGGCCCTGTATATCTACCCATCAGACTCTTCTCCTCTTTCTGCGCCTGCATCCATTATGAGGCATCGGTGTTACATCCTTAATCACACTAATACTGAGCCCGGAGGACTGCAATGCTCTAATAGCCGATTCTCTGCCTGCTCCGGCTCCCTGGACTCGTACTTCAACTTCACGCATCCCCCTTGCGACAGCCTGTCTGGCCGCATCTTGACCGACAAGTGTAGCAGCAAACGCCGTACTTTTCCTGGACCCCTTGAAACCTGCTCTGCCGGCACTGCACCATGCAATCGTGTCACCATTCTTGTCCGTAATCGCCACTACGGAATTATTAAACGTAGCCTTAATATGGGCTATCCCGCTTGGAACCACCCTTTTACCCTTGCTCCTGCTTTGCTGTTTGGCAACTGGTTCTGGCTTCTCGGGTTCTAACGCTGGAGACTGCCCCTCTACCCCTGATCCCTTGGCTACGTCTGACCCCTTGGCTACGTCTGACCCCTTGGCTACGTCGGTTTTTTCAGCCAGCGGTGTTGTCACCGCGTCTTTAGCAACGGTTTCGCTCTCTTGCTTGACTTCAGCGGACTCCGCCGCTTCAGAAAGCTGAGTTTCTTTACTGGTATTGTTCTTCTTGTCTTCTTCAGTCATTTATAAAATCTTTCCGTTCACAAACCACATTGACTTATGATTACTACCTTTTCTTTTTATTTCTTTTTTACTGCTGCCCGCTCTTCTTTGCCGCGTATCACGCCTACAGTGCGACGAGGCCCTTTTCGAGTTCTGGCATTAGTGATTGTTCTCTGCCCCCTCACAGGCAAACCTCTGCGATGTCTCAAGCCACGATAAGAACCTATACTGATTAACCTGCGAATATCCTGCGTAATCTCTCTTCGCAAATCACCTTCAACACGATAACTTGTCTGAATAATACCTAGCACACTACGCAACTCTTCCGGAGAAAGATCATCCACCTTCTTCGCGGGATCAATTCTTGCCTCCTTCACAATCGCACAAGCCCTGGTAGGCCCAATACCATGTATATATCTGAGTGCGTACTGTATCTGTTTGTTACCCGGAATATCAACGCCTAGTAATCTTGGCATTTTATCACCCTTTTATGTTAAAAAATTAAAAAACACTAACTAAAAAAATCTTCTATCCCTGCCTCTGCTTATGACGAGGATTCGTGCATATTACGCGCACAACACCTTTGCGGCGCACTATCTTGCACCGTTCACATATTCTTCTTACTGAACTTCTAACTTTCATTACATTATATACCTATTACGCTTTCAAAAAGACGGCAAACTAATAATCTTTGGCCTCAAAGTCTAGACAAATTTGCATTTCTCTGCCAAGCATCAAAAAGTTAAGTTTTCCACAGTTCCATTCATTACAGCGATTGTATGCTCAAAATGGGCCGATAATCTGCGATCCTGCGTTAAAACAGTCCATCCATCTTTATGTATTTCGACCTCAAAACCACCCATATTCAACATGGGTTCAAGTGCCAACGTCATTCCCGACTTCAAACTCGGCCCATGCCCGGGAGAACCAAAATTCGGGATCTGAGGGTCTTCATGCATTTTTCTGCCAATTCCATGACCAACAAACTCCCGCACCACATTAAACCCAGCCTCAACCGAAGTCTGCTCTATAGCATGTGAAATATCCGAAAGTCTGTTGCCGGCCTTTGCCATATTAATACCAGCCGCCAAAGCCTGCTCGGCAGTCTTAACCAACCTTATGACTTCAGGATCCGTAACTCCGACCATCACAGTTGTTGCAGTATCACCAATGTAGCCACAATATTTGACGCCAACGTCAATACTGACAATATCTTCAAGTTTAATACGTTTTTTTCCGGGCACACCATGAACCACCGCTTCATTTACTGAAACACATATCTGTCCCGGAAACCCCTTATATCCGAGGAATGCGCTTTTCGCCCCAAACTCCCTGATTAACTCACCTGCGTAGTCAGACAATTCTCCGGTTGTAGCACCTGGACAGATTTTCTCACACACAGCATTCCGCACTTTCGCCGCAATCTGCCCACTGGCCCGCATTCCCTCAATATCCGAAGAATTCTTGATAATAATCATTTTTTATGAGTTGAGTATACTAATAACTTCATCCGCGATTTCGTCGACAGTTCTATCGGCATCAACCTGAACAAGCAGTCCCTGTTTCTGATAATGCTGAACCAGACTTTCTGTCTGCTCATTATAAACATTCAGCCTATTCATTATTGTCGCCTCTTGATCATCCGTACGCTGGTATAATTCTCCCCCGCAAGCGTCACACACACCTTCTTTTTTAGATTTAAGAGTCACAATATGGTAATTCGAACCACATTTCCTGCAAGTACGGCGTCCTGTCAAACGCCTTATCAATACATCTCTGGTCGCATCCAAAAAAATTACATGTGATATTCGCCCTTTATGGTCAACAAGACTTTTCTTAAGCAAATCAGCCTGCACTATAGTTCTAGGAAATCCATCAAACATATACAA
>JBHORK010000039.1:0-21638 GCA_042565725.1 Verrucomicrobiota bacterium | reverse complement strand
TAATGCAAAGGAGATGGGCTCATGCAATTGTGTTTTCTGTGTTGTTTCTATTGTGTTTTATTGTGTTTATTGTTTACGCGATCCAAGTTATTCTTGCGATGTATTCTCTGGCCTGGGATTTTGAGGCAACAGAGATCAATGTGCAAATACCTAAACAGCGCATGATTGTTTTTTTTGGTTTGGCTATGGTTATATATCTTGTAAGTCTTGTTGACACATATTTAGCATATATGCGGGCGTACAGGGAACGGGCAATTGCCCGCTTTAATGACGAAATACCTAAATACCCAAGGAATGAAAAATGACAGATGACGAAATACGAGATGCGATTCACGAGATACTAGGTGCAAGATGCCGGAATTAGCAGATATCATCAGGCCAATCTGTTTCTGGATTGGGATGATTATGGTAACGCTGCTTTGTTTTGTCGGGATTATTTTGTCCTGCCTTTCCATTTCCGGTACATGGGTGGTTGCAGGTGCAACTATTCTGGCGGCGTTGATAAGAACAGATCCTTTTCCTGGCATATGGACGATAGTAATATTTCTGGTGATTTCCGCTGCTGTGGAAATAGCTGAAGCTGTGGCCGGTGCTTTTGGCGTTACCAAGCGGGGCGGATCCAAAATGGCTGGATTCATGGCCGTGATAGGCGGATTGCTGGGCCTTGTGCTGGGGACGCTGATACCTGTTCCAATTATCGGTAGTCTTTTAGGGATGCTGATCGGAAGTTTCGGATTGGCATTTATTGTTGAAAGACATCGTCTGAACCAAACAGATAAGGCGGTAAACATCGCGTTGGGTGCGGTCATGGCACGAATATTAGTAATTTTTCTGAAAGTAGCCGTGACTATGGGAATGATAGGGTGGTTGGTGATAGGGATGGCCTTTTAAGGGATGAGTGCGGAAGGATGAAACCTGAAATGAAGATGATTTATTTCGCCAACTGCTCGTTGATGGATTTGGCGGCGGTTCGACCCTGGCCCATGGCAAGAATCACAGTAGCGGCGCCCAGCACAATATCGCCCCCCGCATAAACTTTGTCCATGGATGTTTTGCAGCTTTCGTCAGCGATAATATTGCCCCACTTATTTGTTTCTATCTCCGGAGTGGTTTGTTTGATCAGCGGATTAGAATCATTTCCTATCGCTACAATAACAGTGTCGACCTCCATCAGGAATTCACTGTCTTCTATTACGATGGGTCTGCGTCTGCCCGAATCATCAGGTTCGCCCAGTTCATATTTCAGGCATTCCATAGCTTTGACGCATCCGTGTTCATCGCCGATAATACGCTTGGCGTTCTGGAGTACGTGAAAAATCACACCTTCTTCCTGTGCGTGGTGAACTTCTTCGACCCTGGCCGGCATTTCAACTTCAGTTCTACGATATACCAGATGCACTTCATCGGCGCCAAGCCGTAAAGCCGTGCGTGCGGAGTCCATGGCCACGTTTCCGCCACCGAGTACAGCCACTTTATGTGAACGCATTATCGGGGTATCTGAGTTTTCGCGGTCATAGGCTTTCATGAGATTTGTACGTGTGAGATATTCGTTAGCTGAAAATACACCAATCAGGTTTTCACCCTCTATATGCATGAATTTCGGCAGGCCCGCTCCGGTACCGACAAAAACAGCATCATAACCGTCTTTATCCATGAGATCTTTCAGTTTGCGGGTACGTCCGACAACAAAATCGGTTTTCAGATCGACGCCCATGTCTTCGAGTGTATCGATTTCTTTCTGTACTATCTTTTTTGGAAGCCTGAATTCGGGGATGCCGTAGATCATTACACCGCCGGGTTTATGGAATGCTTCAAAAATTGTAACAGCATGCCCTTCGCGCCGTACATCCGCGGCAACGGTAAGGCTCGCGGGGCCACTGCCGATAACAGCGACTTTTTTGCCTGTTTCCGGCTTGACCTTGGGCGTCTCGATTTTACCGCTTTCCCTTTCAAGATCCGCAACATATCTTTCGAGGCGGCCGATAGATACTGCTTTATCTACTGATTTCAGTGATTTGCCCACAGTACAGGGTTCCTGGCATTGGGTTTCCTGCGGACATACCCGGCCGCAGATCGCGGGCAAAAGACTGTTTTCCTTAACTATATCAATAGCCTGCTGGAAATCACCGTCGGCCATGGCTTTTACGAAATCGGATATTCTGATTTTGACTGGACATCCTTTAATGCAGGGCGCGGTTTTACATTGCATGCATCTCATTGCCTCAAGCTGTGCCTGCTCGGCGGAATAACCCAGGGCAACTTCGTCGAAATTCTTGCTTCGCGCGGCGGGGTCTTGTGACGGCATCTCCTGGGGCGGGATCGCAAGGCGGTCCTTCGGCTTGAGCGGGTCCTTGCGGGCTTTCAGCTCCTCAAGCTTCTGCTTTGCGTCTTCCTTAAACTGTTCTGCTGTCTTGTTCATGTTGTTATGTTTTGCTCTTTGTTCTTTTGTGAGATGAATTTCGTTTTCGCCCTCATCCTTCTCTTCCTTCGACGTTGGACGTTGGACGTTGGATGTTCTATCTTCAGCCCTCATCCATCTCTTTAATTCCCAATTCCAGGTGACATTCTTTGTGGGATTTATCTTCGTGTTCTTTATACGCGCCCAGTCGACGTATCATAAGGTCAAAGTCAACCTGGTGCCCGTCGAATTCCGGGCCGTCAACGCACACGAATTTAGTTTCGCCGCCCACACTTACGCGGCATCCGCCGCACATGCCTGTACCGTCAATCATGATTGTATTCAAAGATACCAGTGTCTTTACACCGAACGGTTCTGTGGTTTTTGCGCAGAATTTCATCATGATGGGCGGCCCGATCGCAACGGCCATATCGGGTTTGGGAGCTTTTTCGCACAATTCCTTCAAAGGTTCGGTTACAAGCGCTTTTCGGCCGTATGAGCCGTCGTCGGTACAGATGATTATTTCATCGGCGATTGCGCGCATTTCATCTTCAAGAATCATAAGCTCCTTGTTGCGGGCGCCCATAATGATAATAACCTTATTGCCGGCCTCTTTCATGCCTTTGGCGATAGGGTGCATTGGGGCAACTCCTATACCGCCGCCGACACATACTACTGTGCCGAAATTCTCAATATGGGTGGGAGTGCCCAGTGGGCCGAGCAGATGCGGAATTTCGTCGCCTTCATTGAAGTTTGCAAGCAGATGTGTTGATTCTCCTACAGTCTGAAAAATCAGCGTAATAGAGCCTTCTTTTGTGTCTGCGTCCGCTATTGTCAGGGGGATACGCTCACCATCGTCATGGACTTGAAGGATAATAAACTGGCCGGGTCTGCGTTCCTCAGCTATCAGAGGCGCTTCCACTCGGATCATGAAGACTTCATCGGACAGTTGTTGTTTTTTGAGTATTTTATTCATGACTTAGCGAGGGAGAATACCAGATTAACCTTGGAATGCGCAAGTGGCATGTTGGGGAAAGGGACAAGAGAGGGATGAGGGCGGAAACTTGAGACCTGAGTAGGAGAATGAAAAGACAGAAAAAAATAGACGGGATTAACAAGATCAACTGGATAAAGAATTGTCAATCATGCGGTTGGAACCGCCTGATTGATGAGGAGTTATGTCTTTCTTTATGATCCTGTAAATCCTGTTGATCCTGTCTAAAATTCTTTTCTTTTGTGTTTCCCAACCTGCGGGCCGTATTCATGGTTTCAGGCGCTTTGGTCCCAAAACGACAAAAATGTTGTTGGGTTAAGAACAAAAATATTGCATTCGTTTATTGCGCCAAGTAGTATGCCATCCCGAGCACTTAATTTAAGGTGTTTTAGAGAGGACTTTTTGAATGGTGCACGGCAAAGGGTTTGACAACGAACATTATCTGGAAGAACAGACGTCTTTCATTCTTGAACGTGCTGAGAATTTTGGCGACAAGCTTTATCTCGAGTTCGGAGGCAAACTCGTTTTTGATTATCACGCATCAAGAATCCTGCCTGGCTTTGATCCTAACGTAAAAATGCGTCTCCTTCAGAGACTTAAAGACAAAAGCGACATTGTTATCTGTCTTTACGCCGGAGATATCGAAAGAAAAAAAATACGCGCTGATTTCGGGATTACATATGACGCCGACACTCTGAAACTTATTGATGATCTCAGAAGCTGGGAATTAGACGTTCGCGCTGTTGTTGTTACCCGTTACGATGATCAGCCGGCGGTCAAACAATTTATTAATCGGTTGGAACGAAGGGATATAAAGGTATACACACATCGGGCCATCGAAGGATACCCGACTGATGTAGATAAGATAACAAGTGATGAAGGTTACGGAAAAAATCCCTATATAGAGACAAAAAAGCCGATTGTGGTTGTTACTGCTCCCGGACCATGCAGTGGCAAGCTGGCAACTTGTCTTTCGCAATTATATCACGAACATAGCAGAGACGGGGAAGCCGGTTATGCAAAGTTCGAAACTTTTCCTATATGGAACCTGCCGTTAGATCATCCTGTAAATGTTGCCTACGAAGCGGCTACGGCGGATCTCGGTGATTATAATGAAATAGATCCATTCCATCTCGAGGCTTATGGGAAGACCTCGGTCAATTATAACCGTGACGTGGAAGTATTTCCTGTGTTGAAGAAAATTCTGACAAGAATCATGGCTTCCGATTCTATTTATAAATCACCGACTGATATGGGAGTGAATCGAGCCGGCTTTGCAATTGTTGATGACAAGGTTGTTTGTGATGCTGCTACTCAGGAGGTGATACGCAGATATTTCAGATATAACTGTGAATATGTTATGGGTATTGCGGACAAGGAAACAGTTGAACGATCAAAAGAATTGATGCGAAAACTTGGCGTAACATCCGAAGATAGAAAAGTTGTTAAACCAGCGCAAGCGGCTGCCAAAGAAGCCAAGACAAGAGGCAAGGGCAATGAAGGTGTGTTTTGCGGCGCGGCAATTGAATTGAAAGATGGCCAGATTGTTACAGGAGAGAATTCGCCGCTTATGCACGCGGCTTCGGGGCTTGTATTGAACGCAATCAAGCAGTTGGCGGGTATTCCGCACGATATGCATCTTTTACCGCCTAATATTATTGAATCGGTTGGAAAACTGAAGACAGAGATATTGAAATCAAGCCAATTGAGTCTTGATCTGGAAGAAGTGCTGATTGCGCTGAGTATCAGCGCCACAACGAATCCTGCTGCGCAGACGGCGATGGAGAAGCTGAAAGAGCTTAACGGGTGCGAGATACATATTACCCATATTCCTACTCCGGGTGATGAGGCCGGGTTGCGAAGGCTGGGGGTAAATCTTACGAGTGAACCAAATTTTGCGAGCAAGAATTTATTTATAACTTAAATAATAGAAAGGGTAATACAAATGCCGAAACGCGATGATATAAAGAAGGTTATGATTATAGGTTCAGGTCCGATTGTTATAGGTCAGGCCTGCGAGTTCGATTATTCAGGTACACAAGCCTGTAAGGCATTGCGAAGCCTGGGCTATAAAATTGTACTTGTGAATTCTAATCCGGCCACAATTATGACAGATCCCGGTACGGCTGATGTGACGTATATTGAGCCTTTGAATGTGGAGGTGCTGACGGAAATTATCGCCAAGGAACGGCCTGACGCATTGCTTCCGAATCTCGGCGGACAGTCCGGTTTAAATCTTTCATCGGAACTTGCCGAAGCCGGAGTGCTTGAAAAATACAAGGTCAAGGTAATAGGCGTTCAGCTTGATGCTATCAAGAGAGGTGAAGACCGACAGGCGTTCAAAGATACTATGGAGAAGCTTGGTGTCGAAATGGCCCGCGGTACTATTGCCAACAGTATGGATGAAGCCGAAGAGGCTATTAAAGAAATCGGTTTGCCCTGTGTTATCAGGCCTGCGTATACCATGGGCGGAACCGGCGGCGGCTTTGCCTATAATATGGAAGAATTCCGCGAGGTTGCTGAACGGGGTCTGAAAGCCAGCATGGTCCATCAGATTCTGGTGGAAGAATCGGTGCTCGGATGGGAAGAGCTGGAACTTGAAGTTGTGCGTGATGCCAAGAACCAGATGATTACCGTATGTTTTATTGAGAATGTGGATGCCATGGGCGTACACACGGGCGACAGCTATTGCACGGCGCCCATGCTGACAATCAGTAAAGAACTGCAGGAACGTCTGCAGAAATACTCCTATGATATTGTCGAGGCCATAGAAGTTATCGGCGGTACCAATGTTCAGTTCGCGCATGATCCCGAGACGGACCGTGTTGTGGTGATTGAGATTAATCCGAGAACATCCCGTTCTTCGGCTCTGGCTTCAAAGGCCACTGGATTCCCTATAGCACTGATGTCATCACTTCTGGCCGGCGGTCTTACGCTGGATGAAATTCCTTACTGGCGTGACGGGACGCTCGAGAAGTACACGCCGTCCGGTGATTACGTGGTGGTAAAATTCTCACGCTGGGCATTTGAAAAGTTTGAAGGGCTTGAGGACAAGCTTGGTACTCAGATGAAGGCGGTAGGCGAAGTCATGAGTATCGGCAAGAACTACAAGGAAGCTTTTCAGAAAGCAATTCGCTCCAGGGAAGATAAGCGTTATGGGCTGGGCTTTGCCAAGGACTATAACAAGAAGTCTGTTGAAGATCTGATGACAATGCTGGTTGAACCATCAAGCGAGCGCCAGTTCATTATGTACGAGGCACTGCGTAAAGGGGTTGATGTTCAGAAGCTCTTTGAAGTTACGCATATCAAGCACTGGTTTATTGAGCAGATGAAGGAACTTGTGGATCTGGAAGAAAAGATTCTGAAACATAAAGGTCAGAAGCTGCCGGATGAACTGTTGGTTCAGGCCAAGAAAGACGGGTTTGCCGATAAATATCTCGCGTCAATTTTAGGTGTCAGTGAGAAGGATATTCGTACACAGCGTATAGGATTGAATGTGACAGAAGGCTGGCATCCAGTGCCGGTCAGCGGCGTTGAGGACGCGGCGTATTATTATTCGACGTATAACGCGAAAGACGTAACCGATTCATCGCCGAACCGTAAGATCATGGTTCTGGGCGGCGGTCCTAACAGGATAGGGCAGGGGATTGAATTTGACTATTGCTGTGTGCATGCGGCTTTTACTCTGCGTGACGAAGGCATAGAATCTATCATGGTCAATTGCAATCCTGAAACAGTGTCAACTGACTATGATACATCAAATAAATTATATTTTGAGCCGCTTACGGTGGAAGATGTGCTCAGTATTTATGAGAAAGAAAAGCCTGACGGCATAATATGTCAGTTCGGAGGACAGACACCGCTCAACATAGCAGCAGAGCTTCAAGAAGCGGGTGTAAAAATCATAGGCACAAGTCCTGAAACAATCGAACTCGCTGAGGACCGTGACCGGTTTGGCCGGAAAATGGAGAAGCTGGGTATTCCTCAGCCTGAAAACGGCATGGCGAGCACGCTTGAAGATGCGTTGGCAGTGGCAGGCAGGATTGGCTATCCTCTTATGGTTCGTCCTTCGTTTGTTCTTGGTGGTCGCGGCATGGAGGTTGTGCATGACGAAGAAATGATGAAGCATTACATGCAGGCGGCAGTTGATGTTTCGCCCGAACGTCCGATTCTTATAGATAAATTCCTGGAAAATGCTATTGAGGCTGAAGCGGACGCTATTGCGGATGGAACGGATGCGTTTGTTCCGGCGGTGATGGAGCATATTGAAGAGGCCGGGGTTCATTCAGGTGATTCCGCGTGTGTTATTCCGCCTACGACTATACCGGAAAAACATATCAAGACGATATGTGATTATACCCGTAAAATAGCGATCGAGTTCAAGGTGATCGGCTTGATGAATATACAATACGCGATATATAACGATACCGTGTATATCCTTGAAGCCAATCCGCGCGCCAGCAGAACGGTGCCCCTGGTAAGCAAGGTGTGTAACGTTTCCATGGCACGTATTGCCACACAGCTGATGCTTGGCAAAAAGAAATTGTCCGAACTTAATCTTAAGCAGAAGAAGTTCCCTCATTACGGTGTTAAGGAGTCGGTCTTTCCGTTCTATTTCTATCCGGAAGTTGATCCTGTGTTAGGTCCGGAGATGAGATCGACTGGTGAAGTATTAGGTATGTCCGATTCGTTTGGCATGGCGTTTTACAGGGCGCAGGAGGCTACGCAGGGTAGGTTGCCACTGGAAGGAACGGTCTTAATGACAATTGCCGATAAAGACAAGGAATCGGTGGTAGATGTGGCGCGGCAGTTTGCGGATCTTGGCTTCAAAATTAAGGCTACTGTAGGCACGCAGGAGTTTCTTGCGAAACACGGGATTGAATCGGAACGGGTATTCAAAATGCGTGAGAAGCGTCCGCATATAGGTGATGCGGTAATGGATGGAGAGATTAATCTGGTTATCAACACACCTAAAGGCAAGGCCAGCAAGGCTGACGATTCATATATTCGGAAAACCGCTATCAGATACAAGATTCCTTATATAACTACTGTAGCCGCGGCTTCGGCGGCGGCAAAAGGGATTGCGGCATGCCGCAACGGTAAGCCGAAGGTTAAATCTCTGCAGGAGTATCACGCGGATATTAAATAGAAATAATTAATGGAGGATGAAAATGAGTACTAAAGAAATAAAAGTAGAAGATCTTAATACCGAAAGTTTTATAAAAGAAAAAGTAGAGGAAATTGCATCTGCTGTCGGCGATGGTCTGGCGGTAAACGCTCTTTCAGGCGGAGTCGATTCTTCCGCGGTAACTTTGCTCGGCCATAAGGCTTTGGGAGATAAGCTGAAAACTTATTTTGTGGATAATGGTTTGATGAGAGAAGGTGAGCCTCAATTTGTGGTTGATACATTTAAGAAGCTTGGTGTCCCTGTCGAACTTATTGACGAAAAGGAGGCATTTTTTGCCGCATTAAAAGGGGTTACGGATCCTGAGGAAAAAAGGAAAAAGGGCATTACAGAGGTATTCTACAAAGATGTTTTTGCACGGCTTGTAAGGGAAAGCGGCGCCAAATTTCTTCTGCAGGGTACTATTCTTACCGATGTGGAAGAGACGATGGCGGGTATCAAAGCCCAGCATAATGTTCTGGAACAGATGGGAATCGATACTGAAGAGGCTTATGGCTACACAGTTCTGGAACCGGTTATTCAGCTGAGAAAACCGGGTGTCAGAAAAGTCGCTAAAGCGCTGGGATTACCCGAATCGATTTCTGAACGGCCCCCGTTTCCCGGTCCTGCTTTGACGGCGCGTATAGTTGGTGAGGCAACTCCCGAAAGGATTGAACTGGTACGCAAGGCTACGGTTATAGTTGAAGAAGAACTGCTTCCTGTTGGCGCTTTTCAATGTATGGCGGTTTTGCATGAAGATCGCGTCACCGGTATAAGGGACGGGGCGAGAGATTTTGGTCTCCAGATCGAAGTCAGGTGCTGGGACAGTAAAGACGCGGTTACCGCGTCTCCCACCCGCCTTCCTTTTGAGACTCTTGAGAAAGTTGCTGACAGGCTGACTACGGAAGTGCCGGGTGTTGTGAGTGTAACTTACAATATCGCGAAGAAACCGCCTTCTACTATGGAAGTGGTATAATAGGGCTCAAGAGGGAAATATGCTGTAGCGCTATGGAGGTTTATTTCTTCTCAACGAGGGAATAGAGTTGTTGTATTTCTTTTGGGGATAAAGCTCGATCAAATATCATTAATTCGTCCAGTGTCGCATTTAGAAAATCGGTTCTGCTGCCTTCATCCCAGTCCTGGCCTATTGTCCATGCTTTTCCCTTTGTGTTACCCATCACTCCGTTTATGACTTGTTCCCCAAGAACGGAACCATTTTTATACATGGTAACTTTTGATGAGCTTTTATCGGCCTTATTAACCACTAAAGAGAGATGCTGCCATCCTCTCTCAGCTTTTACTTCTGAGTAGTATGTGGCATTTCTTATTCGGACGTGATAACGTTCTCCCCATAATCCAAAAAGAAGGATATTGCCTCCGCCGGAAGTGTGTTTTCCTACAATGGGTTGTCCTGCGCTGATAGAAAAGGGATTGACCCATACGCTGATGGTAAAGCTATCTCCTATTGCGAAATCTGTTACATCGATATATCCTTTTTTATTAAACTCGCATGCATTGCCTGAAATTCCTTCAACAATTTTCCCATTTGTAATTTTGCCGTCATTACCTTGTTTGCTTTCATCCTGCACTCTCTTTTGATTTGACTGATCAAAAGAATAATGAAGGATCAGACCCCGGCGCAGAGAACTAAGAAAACGTAATTTTGCCACGACACTTTTAGGCGCAGAAGTTGTTGAGGGTTTTTCTTCTCTGTTGTTTTTAATAGAAGCTTGTTTTCTTTCCTCTATTATGGCTTTTGCCGATACAACTTCGTGACTTTCTTTTACCTTTTTTCTTTCATCCTGTGCGGCAGTAGCTCCTTCAATATCGTCTTGCCGTGTCAGGCTCTTCTGTAGTCTTTCCAGGGCAGCGTCGTATTTTTCTGTTAGAGACAGAATACGCGCGACTTTATTTGACTCTAATTTCTTGAATTGTCCGATATACAATAGTTGGATTTTTTTTAGGCTAGAGAAGCTTTTTTCTGAATTCTTTTCTGAGACTGATTTTGTCTTTGTAAAACGTTCTGTTTCGTCTAATACGGCTTTTACTTTATCCAAGTCACCCTGCTTTTGAACTTGCTCCTTAAGACTTTTCAGTGATTTCAGGTAACCCTCGTTCAGCTTTATCAACGTCATTCCATACTCGGTAATTATATCGCCCAGATTCTTTTCATATGTTTTTTTGTATGTTTGCAGGGTTGAGGCTGAACAAAATAACGCAGAGAAGAAAACAGCGATTATTAACAGATTGATTGATATTGTTTTATTGCGCATATTTTTTTCTGGTATTATCAGGAAATACAGTTTGTTATGAATAAGTAAAGCATATAAACACGTCATTTAAGATAATCGCAAGGATAAAAAATGAAAATACGTTTTGTCGGTACGGGGGAAGCTTTGGACGGGAATCGCATGAATACATCTATTCTGGTTGATGACAGGATTCTTCTGGATTGCGGATATGGCATAGCACACGCGCTTGTTCAGGAAAAACTTTACGAAAAAGTTGATTATCTGTGCTTGAGCCATTTTCATGGTGACCATTTCGCGGGCACATCAGCATTGCTTCTTATTTTCGGTGAAGAAAAAAGGAGCAGGCCTTTTGAGTTTATTGGTCCGGCCGGAATCAAAGATGTTATGGCAAATCAGTTCAGTTTTCATTATGGCAAGCATTCGGTTGATGAGCTTGACTGTGCACTGAAGTTCACGGAAATGAGCGATGGTGCGGAGCTGGATCGGGATGGGTATCAACTTGTTTTCTGTAAAACCAGACATACAGTGCCTTCATTCGCTGTCAAAGTCACCCATGTGCAGTCCGGTGTTTCGGTTGTTTATACGGGAGATACTGAAATATCAGATGAGCTTGTAAGTTTTTTTGAAGGGTCGGATATGGTGATTGCTGAATGTTACGAAGCAGACGGGCATCATCAGGGTCATTCGTCCGCAGTTGTTCTGGGTGAAAAGCTTGCCGCTGTTAAGAAACCATCGCGCGTGGCCGTTGTACATTGTTCGAGGCATAGAGACAGAAATCAGATTCGTTCTATTCTGGCCCAGAGCTATGCGGGCGAAATCCTGATGCCGGAGGACGGCGATATTGTGGAGGTGTAGGGGGTGGGAAGGATTCAGGAGTCAGGATTCAGGAGTTGTAATGGGGGAGTTGGTATGGGTATTCTGATTTCTGAATCCTGATTTCTGAATCCTGACTTCTAAAAAGAAATAGGCATAGAATCTTTTAAATGTTCAGTCAGCTCGTCTATCCATGTGCCGAGGTCTGGATGTTCCCTGTTGTTCTTGATCAATTTAAACATTCCGACCAAAGCCTGGCTGTTTTCTTCGAGAATCATCAGGTCCGCATAGGCTTTCCACTGTAAATTCGGGATTAGTATTTCCTTTATGTGTTTTTCCTTTTTCAGGTCATCAGTGTCTTTGGCTATAATATTTTTCTGCTCAATGCGTTTGCTCCATACCTTTTTAAGTGCTTCACTTTTTTCTTCACGCAGATGTGCCAGAATCACATCGTCATAAATATTGTCAATGGCCAGAGGACTCATATTCCAGGTAAAAACGGTGCCAAGCATATTCTCCAGTTTGAATTTCACCGCAAAAACGCTCTGATTAACAGGTCCTCCTATGAGTTTGGAGTGTTTTTGGACATCGTAGTACTCGTTTGTCAGTTTGCTGAGGTGGTCCATGAGTTCCGGCAGAACATCTTTTAACTCTTTTGAGCAGGCTGCTTTCATTGTGATGAGTAGATAACGCAGTTGGTGCTGTAAGACTACGGCTTCTTCTTTTTCTCTTTCTCGAGCCTCTCTTCTTTTCTGGTTGTAATCTTTTGCTTTTCTTGGATCGTACGTTCTTCTTTCTTTTACTTTGGGTGCGACACTCGAGCGACATTTCTCGTAGAGATCGTAGGTTTTGGTGGGGCTGGCCAGTGCGGCCTTGAATATTGGTTCAACGGCACTGAAAAGTTTTCTTTTTTGCGATTGCGTCTGATCTTTCAGCATGGACAGTTCTCTCAGCATGGCCTTGATTGTGGTTGCGGACAGTTCTTCTCCCGTTTCCGCTAAACTTACTGAAGTCGTAAAAAGAATAGAAATAATGAGCCAGCCTGTAATGCTTGAGAGAGGACTTTTCATGGGCGGTATGATAGTTCTTTTTATGCCGGCAGATCAAGAAAAAAGCCCCGCCTTGTAAGGCGGGGCTTTTGATATCCTGCTTCTGATTACACCAATCCCTGGTCAACCATTGCGTCCGCAACTTTGATGAAGCCGGCGATGTTTGCGCCTGCAACGAAGTTGCCCGCGCATCCGAATTCTTCCGCGGCTTCTTTGCACTGCGTATGGATGCTCTGCATGATGCCTTTGAGTTTCGCGTCGGTTTCTTCAAAGGACCAGCTCATCCTCATGCTGTTCTGGCACATCTCGAGTCCGCTTGTTGCCACGCCGCCGGCGTTAGCAGCCTTGGCAGGTGAGAACAGGGTTTTGGCTTCGATGAACGCTTCAACAGCTTCCGGTGTGCAGGGCATATTAGCGCCTTCACCAGCGGCTTTAACACCGTTCTTGATAAGTGTTTTGGCATCGTCGCCATTCAGTTCGTTCTGTGTCGCGTTAGGCATTGCTATATCGCAAGGAATACTCCATACATTAGCGCCGCTGCCGGCTTCAGTGTATGTGGCCGATTTAACCTGGTCGGCGTATTCTTTGATTCTGCCGCGTTTTACTTCCTTGATGTCTTTCACGAGATCAAGTTTGATTCCTTCAGGATCATGAATCCACCCGCTGGAATCGCTCAAAGTAACAACCTTGCCGCCAAGCTGATGGACTTTTTCCACCGCATAAGTAGCAACATTGCCGGAACCCGACATGACAACGGTTTTACCTTCAATGCTTTCACCGATGTCCTTCAGCATTTCTTCCACGATATATGTTAAGCCATATCCCGTTGCTTCAGTGCGCACGAGACTGCCGCCCCATTTCAAACCTTTACCGGTAAGAACGCCGGTAACTTCGTTTCTGAGACGACGATATTGTCCGTACATAAATCCGATTTCACGTCCGCCAACTCCAATGTCACCGGCGGGCACGTCAGTGTCCGGTCCGATATGACGCTGAAGTTCAGTCATGAAACTCTGGCAAAAACGCATTACTTCGCTGTCGGACTTACCCTTGGGATTGAAATCCGAACCGCCCTTGCCGCCGCCCATGGGCAGAGTTGTAAGAGCGTTTTTGAAGATTTGTTCAAATCCAAGGAACTTGACGATGCCAAGATAAACCGTAGGATGGAAACGCAAGCCGCCCTTGTATGGGCCGATAGCGCTATTAAACTGAACGCGGAATCCGCGGTTGACTTGTATTTCTCCTTTATCATCCTGCCATGGAACCCTGAACATAAGAACTCGTTCAGGCTCAGTGATGCGCTCAAGAATCTTTGCATCCTGATACGCTTTGTTACGCTCGACAACCGGTTTGACCGATTCCAGCACTTCAGTGACAGCCTGGAGAAATTCCGGCTCTCCCGGGTTCCTCCGTTCAACAGTTTTCAGTACATCCTTTACTACGTCCATAACTACTCCTTTCCTTATGTTGTTAGATTGGACTTATTAAGTGTTACGGCAATAAGAATATAAGCTATAGTACTGATATCAAGCCATATTCTTCAATATGAGCCCTGAAAGAAACGGCAATATTGCCGTATAAATCCTTGCAAAGAAGGTGAGAAGTTGTTAAGTTGGCGGTTGTTGTTGAGGATTGTGGAGCAAATTGTATGAAAGGGGACCTGAATATCCAACAGCCAACAAGGAATATCCAATGCAGAAGGAAAGACAATACGATTTACAGGATCGCTTGATTGGCTATGCCGTCAGGATAATCAAGTTTTCTGAAGCTTTGCAGAAAACGAAGGCTGGCGAACATGTTTCTTCGCAGATCTTAAGGAGCGATAGCTTGCCTGCAATGTTGTAGTACCTGCGGTAGTGCTTTGTGCAGCGATGTAGGCGGGACTGCGAGCAGTCGCCTCCCAACCTTGGATGTTGGATATTCCTTGTTGGTTGTTGGATATTCAAAAAGGAGAGAACGGTGCAACCCTTGTAGTTTACTTAGAAACATAAGGCGTAGGCCGAGCAGGAGAAAATATGAGTGAGAAATCTGAAAAAATAAAAGGGGCTATCTTAAGGACATTGACTGATGCATCCGGTCCGGTAGGGGCTGAACAGATTAAGTCGAGTATATTGTCAATGGGCGTAGATCTTCAGCCGAGAATGGTAAGGTATTACTTGATGCAGTTTGATAAGCAGGGTTTTACAAAACTGATGAGCAGGCGTCTTGGCCGGGTAATAACCGATGCCGGGCGTGAAGAAGCGGCAAGGCTGAATATTCCGGAGATGGCAAAGATTGTTGCTTCGCAGATTGACACGCTCGGCTACAGGATGACCTATGACGGAACGAAAGGGCAGGGATCGGTTATTCTGAATGTTTCTTTAATTGATCCGGCTGATATCAGTATTGCTGTTAAAGAGATGCAGCTGGTTGTGGATCGCGGTCTTTCTTTCAGTGAGAAAATTATAATTGCCGGAGAGGGTGGAAGAATTGGAAATGTTATTGTGCCGGAAGGAATGCTGGGGATCGGCACCGTCTGCAGTATAACTTTGAATGGTGTGCTTCAAAAAAAGGGTATTCCTGTGATATCACGGTTTGGCGGTCTTCTTGAAGTAAGGAACGGGCAGTATGTACGGTTTATGAATGTGATTGAATACAGGGGGTCGAGTCTTGATCCGCTGGAGGTATTTATCAAGGCGGATATGACCGGAGTGCGCGATGTTGTGCTTCGGGGGTCGGGTATTATTTGCGCCAGCTTCAGGGAGATTCCGGCTATTGCGCTTAATGATCTCGAAAAAATTCATAAGTTTATGAAAAAACGCGGGCTTGGCGGTATTCTGGCAGTTGGCCGGCCGAGTCAGTCTCTGCTCGGAGTGCCGGTATCTCCCGGTTATTGCGGATTGATTGTTACCGGCGGAGTTAATCCTGTTGCTGCGGTTCATGAAACCGGGGTCAGGGTATCGTTGACATCGCTTGCGGGTTTGGAAGAATACGACAGGCTGAAGACTGTCAGACAAGCCGCGAGGGAAGTATAAAGAGCCAGCGGATTTTCTTTTAGACGGGATCAACAAGATCAACAGGATAAAGAATTATCAATCATGCGGTTTTAACCGCATGATTGAGGAAGAGTTATGTCTTTCTTTATGATCCTGTAAATCCAGTTAATCCTGTCAGAAAAAAAACTCTGTGAATCTGGATGTTCCAGCATCGTTTATTTAATAACAACACGGCGGCCGTTGACGGAAGTTTTATTTTGTGCAAGGAGTTCAATTGCTTCCGGATAGGCGATATGTTCCTGGACCTGTATTCGCGCGTGCAGTGATTCCGCAGTGTCGTCTTCAAGTATCGGCACGCTTTTCTGAATAAGAATAGGGCCGGTATCCATACCTTCATCAACAATATGGACGGTGCACCCTGCCACTTTGGCCCCGTAATCGAGCGCCTGTTTCCAGCTTTCCATTCCGGGGAATGCCGGCAGAAGTGAAGGGTGGATATTGAGTACGCGTTGCGGGAAAGCTGCTAACAGGCCCGGCTTGACAATACGCATAAAACCTGCGAGAGCGACGGCGTTTGATCCGTGTTTTTTCAAAACATCGATATATTTCTGTTCGCCTTCGTCGTCCAGTTTTGTTTTGAACGGCGCGGCACTGACAAATTCAGCGGGTATTCCATGTTTTTCTGCGCGTTCCAGTATATAGGCATCTTCCACATCAGATATAACGCATGAAATTTCGGCATTAATTTCTTTCTTCTCAACTGCATCTATCAGTGCCTGCAGATTACTTCCTTTTCCTGAACCGAGAACACCAACACGGAGAGGTTTGTTATTTACGCTCATTTTGTCTCCTTGATTTGCTTGATTTTGAAAGGTAAAACCTTAACAATAATACGGTTGGCAGGCAAGCACATCAAAAATGATCTGGCAAGAAAGGAGTTGCTCCCCCTCTGTCCCTTCCTGTCCCTTTCTATCCCTTTCTGGCCCCTTGGAATTTGGGCTTACAGCCCAAATTCCTATCCGTACATTTGACATCTTCGCTGATAAGAGTAAACTGCATTAACAGCGGGCGGGAAATTACAGTTCTACAGTATTCAGGCGCTGAGTTATGAGTATAAACATACTGATAATTGATGACGAAGCAGATCCTCGAGACTGGATTCGCCGTATCCTTGAAGGGCATGAGGATATGAACGTTGTCGGTGAGGCGGCGGCCGGTGAAGAGGGGATAAAAAAAGCAGAAGAACTGAAACCCGATGTTGTAGTCCTTGATGTCGATCTGCCCGACGAAATGACGGGCATTAAAGTATGTGAACGGTTGATGCAGAAATATCCCGATCTGAAAATAATAGGAATATCAGGCCATTTCGAAAAATTTTACACCGAAGAAATGATAGATGCGGGAGCATTGGGCTTTGTACATAAGATGGCGGTTACTGAACTGGCGCAGGCAATACGCACAGTAGCCGAAGGAAAACAGTTTTTATGTGAAATGACGGTCAGAAGCATGACCGGAATAGAAAGACTGCGCTCAAAACATCCTAATGTGCTCTCCCGGAGAAAACATCAGTTGCTGGAGCTTATAGCCAGCAATACCCCCAAGAAAAAGATAGCCAGACTGATGGGATGCAGTATCGACACTGTCTACACCTACCGGGAAAGGCTTATGCGTGATGCGAGAGCTGGGAAAGATTCCGAGCTTATATCATGGGCGCGAAAAAAAGGCCTCCTCTCCTGAATACATCCTCCTTGCTGTCCCAGAAAAATTGGGACAAAAAAAACTCTTAATTCTTCAATGGGCCTTGACTTAGAGATTAAGAAGAGTAATTTTTTCATTGTTGTGTGCATGATATTGATTGTGCGCCGGGTGCAAGGGAACGGATAAAAAACTGATAACCTCAGAGGCTCCACGCAAATGAAACAGGGCTTGCGGTCCTTAATCGTGGTTCTGACGACAACACTTTTTCTAGTGGTGTCGCCCGTTACCGCTGTACAATTTTCCGATTTTGGTCCGAACGGTGAAGGCGGTTACCTCAACAACCAAACATTTACCATCTCAGAGAATGGAAAAGTTTTTGAGCTTGATGCTTTCCTTAATATAGAAGGTCTCGATCTTAACGGTATAGACAAAGGAACAAGCGCACAGCTTTCAAAACATTCGATCCCGCTAGGCTATACATTTTTCGCAACAACGTCACCTGACTCAATAGACGCCATTCTCACTTACACTTTCACCAATAACACCGCCTCAACAATAAGCAATATTCAGTTCTTCTTTTATCTCGACGCTGAAATTGATGAGCACGCAAATACTTTCTTTAACGAATACGCTGAAACGGAAGGAGCGCTCGGTAAAAATTCCAAAGACCCCGATCCTGATTCATGGCACGTAAACGAACCGGGCTACACCTTCGGAAATATTCTCGACAACCTGCTCGATGGCTCCCTCGACAACAGCAACGCCGTTCCTGATCTTCTGCCCGACGATGTGTCCATGACAATCGCGTTTGATCTCGGCATACTCAAACCCGGTAAAAGCGTGCACGTGGATATTCTTATATCCGAAAATCATACGGTCACCGGATCATTTGCCCTGGTTCACCATGATCGCGATCCCGCTTCACAAACCGAAATCACTCTTTCCGGTCAGGCCCACGTTCCTGTTTACGAATTCTTTTTTAACGGGGACGTGGAAGGTAAGGGAGTCCTGAATATTGCAGACGGCTGGTATCCTGAAGGAACATCAATAACAGTCACAGCGGCAGCAGATTTCGGCTGGTACTTCGATCACTGGAGTGGTGATGTTCCTGTTGGCAGTGAGGCTGACAACCCTGTTACCGTAATAATGAATAAAAACCAGAACGTGACAGCGCACTTTATTAAAGACACCACACCGCCCCAGCTTACGGTTCCTGCCGACATGACGCTTGAGTATCCGCCTGATATGTCGCCTGATGCAACAGGTTGGGCAACAAGCAGTGAAGCCCGTGTTCTTTCGTCGTTCGGCGGGCATTACTATGAGTTTGTAGGTGGAACAAATATCACATGGAATGAAGCAAAACAGGAAGCGGAAGAAAAAGGCGGATATCTTGCAGTTGTTACCAATGTGCCGGAAAACACCTTTATCGCAAGTAATATTTTGGCTCGTTCATGGATTGGCGGGACCGATGAGGCTGAAGAGTGCAAACGCCGGTTTAAAAATGCGGCGGGTGCCGGTCGAAAAGTGCGGCACCTGAATTTATAGATATCTTATCCTGAATAGAGGGTCAATTCCTCTTTTCTTCTTTCTTCCTCCCCCATGTTAATGGGGCCTAACACGGGCTTGTTATGCGACGTGCCCGACCGCTTCAGCCGTCAGGCTGAAGGGGATGAACCGCTTGCTTGAACCGGCTGGCATCATGTTTAGTTGCCGCCTGGCCGGGGGTATAATAATGGTAACTACCGGAGCGAAAGCGGAGTAAAAGGGGGTCTTCAAGCAGAAGGCGTGACAGGTTCCTACTGGCGCGGCTTTTGCGAGTATGGGAATTAAGAAGAAAGACCAGGAATATTTACTTCGTATTTATCTTCACTTGGCTGAGCTTCAAATATATGGATAAAAGGAGAACCTTTTTTCTTTCTTTTTTTAGCCCATTCTTTAATACGAAATTTATATCTGTCCGGCATTTTGATGCCCAGGATAACACCAGTTAATGCATTTTCTGGTAATTGGTACATGCGGCCATCAGTCGTATTAAGGCACAAGCGACATTCTTTTTCATAATACCAGTGTGATGCTTTAGGTCGTAAAAAGAATTTGTTTTTCAATTGATCCGCCTCTTCATTATGTTCTTTTACTGTTGGTCGGTCATCATTTTTTCTGTAATCCACCTCTAAGAACTTATCAGGATAATCGAGAGTTTTTCTGTCGAATTGCAAGCAGAGACCTCTGTGTCCATCTGAATAGTGTGACCACATTAAAATATCATTGGGGGTTTTACTTAAAGAGACAATACCAATAACAGGTTCTATATCTTCATAGAATCCCTTTTCGAGTTCTTTGTTGTATTCAGACCATTTGGGAGAGCCAGGATGCCAATCGTTTTTCAATAGATATTCGGCTTCATTCATTATGTTGGCATGAGAGATGTGTTTTCCTTCTTTCTGGTAATTACGGGACAAACGGCCGCATAAGAAAGTTAGAAGGTCATCTTTTTTAGCATTCTTGAATGACAAGACAGGGCTGCAATCAAAAGGATCATTGAACGATAGCGAAGATGCTGCATAAATTTTGTTGTGAAGAATCAACCTTGCAGCATTACAACGATGTCTGCATGTGCGAAATGCTTGATACCTATAAACATGTTTAGCCATCGTTCGGGAGTAATCAGGCAATAGCAGCCTGATAAATAGCAGGGCGGTAACGCGGAGCTGGAACCGGCTTGCCTTCGGCTTTAGCCGCATCAAGCCATGCGTCTTTGGCGATCTCTACCTCATGCAGAGCATCATCAGCGTTTTTGCCGAAAGCAGAGCATGCTTCCAGATCTGGAATATCCGCAATATAACCTTCATCCTCTTCGCTATAAAAAATATTAATATGATAATCTCGCATAATTAATCCTCCATAGTTAAATCATAACGCTCAATCAGCTTCAAAAACTGCCGTATCTGATACGGCTTTACCTGTCCGTTTACGTTCTGCAGATTAATAAGTTCCGGAATATCCGGATGCACATAAATCTGGTGAGAGCCTTGCTGCCTTGAAAACGTAAAACCAAACGCCTTCACCATAATAATCATATCATTAAACCGGACGTTTTTCGATCCGGAAAGCAGTTTTCGTAAAAACTTCTTTTTATTCATTGAGCAACCTTAGCCTGGACAATCAACGCGTCAACAACATCAATAATCTTTTTCTGTTGTCTGCGCGGCAGACTCGACACCTCTTCAAACACTTCCTTTGTCTTACCTGTTGGACCGCCAGACCGCTTACGATTAGTCTTTTCCTTGCCCAGAAGAATAAACTCTACCGTCGTATCAAGAGCTTTTGCCAATTCAGGCAGAACCTTTGAAGACGGGGGAGTATTCGTTCGTTCCCAAAAGCCAATGTTGGCAATGGGGACATCTATACGCTCAGCCAGGTCTTTTTGTGAAAGTCCTGCCTGTATACGAAGCTCCGTAATCCGTGCGCCTGTGCCATGCCTGGGTATACTGTTCTTTCTCATGCCCACATCATACATGGGCATTTCCTGCATCATGATTTTTTGTGAATTTTCTGCTTGCATATTAACTAGTATGCTAGTTAAATATGGTCGAGTCAACCAGAAAGATGTTTTTTCTGGATTTAAACTTGACGGGGTTCAGAAAAAAGGCCTGCCGTGCAATCTTGACGGATAAACAACGACAGGCCACAAACAAGAGCCGAAGCTCATGCTGTCTGGAACTATATCACGTGAGCGCCTAAAGCGCAACGTGACTTTGCCAAACACAGTAGCCTTCAGCTCAAGAACGGAGGCATAAAAATGTCCGGACGCATACCTGAAGAAGAAATCAACCGCATCAAGCAGGAAACCGATCTAGCCGCGCTCGTGCGCTCACGCGGCATTGATCTCAAGCCGCACGGCAGCGGCAACCTGGTAGGGCATTGTCCCTTTCACGATGATAACCAGACCCCGAACTTTATAGTAACACCCGCAAAAGGACTCTTTCACTGTATGGCCTGCGAGGATCAGAGGGGTCACGTCTCGACAATCGACAAAAGGCTTTGACAAAGAGTTGGAGTAGTGTATGTTGAGGTAATGACGAGGCCATTGCGAATAGATGTTGAGGATGGGTGGTATCACGTGACCGCCAGAGGAATAGAGCGTCGAGTGATTTTCTGTGACGAGAGACATGGCGAACACTTTCTTGAATTGCTTGATGAGCTGTCTGGTCGATTTAGCATCGGAGTGCATGCATATGTACTGATGATGAACCACTATCACCTTATTCTTCAGAGTCCCTATGCCAATGTAAGTG
>JBHORK010000038.1:0-21827 GCA_042565725.1 Verrucomicrobiota bacterium | reverse complement strand
ACCGTCAGGGATTCTGCCGCCAGAGAGAAAGAGCTTGATCAGAATTTCAAGATCCAGACAGGCGCGGAACGGCAGAGGTCGCTTAACGCCGCAGAACATTCCGAGACTCAGCAGGCTGAGACAATAACCACGGAACATTCGTCTTTTAAAAACCGGAAAGATAAAATCAAAACCAAATACGAAACGCGCAAGGCCAGAATCCGCCGGGCATATGACGCGTGCATAAATAATCTTCAACAGGAAAGCTCCGATAAAGCAAGAATCCGCGAAGGCAAACTCCTGAAAGAGAAGCTTCAAACCGATCGCACATATTCCTCCGAGCAGAAAACAGCTGATACTATCCTTGAAGAATTCACGATGGGACTGGCCGAAGACCATAAGGCTTATACCGAGCTGACCCAAGCCACGCAGAAATTCTTCAAAGGCTACGGGAAACTGCTGAAATCTTCTTCCGGCACACATGAGATTGCCGAACCGGACCTTGCGGCGGATGAAAACGTGCTCAAGCAGAAACTTTGCGAACAACTTAACCGGGCGCGCAGTGAACTGAATAGTTTTGGGAAATTTCTTTTGCCCCGTTTTTTCAAACACATTCCCGCGTGGCTTATTATCCTGCTGGCGCTTTTGATCCATGCCGCGGCTGTTCCTATTCTTTATTTTTTCGAATTTTATACAATTTTCCCTCTTATTGTCGCTGCTGCTATATCAATGATCGTATTGTCTGTTGTCGTGATTGTTCTCGATCAACTGGGAAAGCGTAATATCCGGGCCGCGGCTTTTACAACCAGAACCGCATTGGAAACCTCACTTAAACTCCATGATATCTGTGTTGAAAAATCTAAAGAACGACACAAACAGGAACTCAAACGAATAGAGTATGTATACAAAGTCGGTTCGAGCGAATTCCAACAGAAATGGGGTCAAATATCGGACGAAACCACACGGCGCGAAGTCAGGCGGCAGGAAACAGACGCAAAAGAGAAAAGACTTTCAGAGAAAAACAAGAATCTCTGCCAGGCAAAACTCAAAAAACTCGAACAGGAACATGAAAATACCATAGCGCAGCTGAAAGAAGATGCCGAAAAAGAAAAGCTGGTTCTTGCCGATACTTCCGAAAAGAAAAGCGCAGAAATTAACGCGAATTATGAATCCGACTGGAAGGCCCTGGAAGCTGAATGGAAAAGCAGGATAGTACCAATATACAATACCGTTAATGATGTTAATGCTGACACGGACAAACTGTTCCCCGAATGGCTCTCCGATCTGTGGAAGAACTGGAGTTCTCCTTCTGAATTTACACACGTGGCAAAGTTCGCGCATATGGATATTGATGTTGAAAATCTTGCCGGCGCAATTCCGCAGGATAAGCGGCTTGCACTGCCGGGCAGTGCCAATCTTTCTCTTCCGCTATCACTGACTTTCCCGCGTGATGGTTCAATACTCTTTGACACAAATGATTCCGGACGCGATAAAGTTGTTGGTTCTTTGAATAATATTATTCTTCGCCTTTTCTCGGTCGCACCGCCGGGCAAAATAAGTTTTACCATTCTTGACCCTGTAGGGCTGGGGCAGAGTTTTGCCGGCATCATGCATCTTGCCGATTATGAAGAAAGTCTTGTGAACCGACGTATCTGGACACAGCCCAGACAGATAGAACAACAGCTTGCCGACCTGAATGAACACATGGAAAAAGTTATTCAGATGTATCTCAGAAATGAATATGAAAGTATTACGGAATACAACGAGCAGGCCGGCGATATAGCGGAGAAATACCATTTTCTTGTCATTGCCGATTTCCCGGTTAACTTCAGCGAAGTTGCCGCAAAACGTCTTCTCAGTATTGCCGCCAGCGGCGCGCGATGCGGTATTTTTACTCTTATTCATTGGGACCACAGACATACCATGCCCCAGGACTTTGTGTCCGAAGAATTAACAAAAACCAGCATATGCCTGAGCTGCAAAGAAGATGGTTTTATTCTCGGAAACAAACCTGTGCCAGGCACAAAACTGGTTCTCGATTCTCCGCCTGACCAGGATACGGAAACAGATTTTCTGCATAAAGTAGGCCAGCTCAGTACGGATTCAAACCGAGTTGAAGTTCCTTTCGAGCATATTGTCCCGAAAGATTCCGAGCTATGGACCGCAGATACAACAAAGGAGATCAGCGTTCCTGTAGGACGTACAGGCGCAACCAAACTACAGAATCTCGCGCTTGGCAAAGACACTCGCCAGCATGTGCTTATCGCGGGAAAAACCGGCTCAGGAAAATCAACTTTATTCCATGTGCTTATAACGAATCTTTCTCTTTACTGCAGCCCTGAGCAGGTTGAATTCTATCTTGTCGACTTCAAGAAAGGTGTCGAATTCAAATGCTATGCAACAAAGAAACTTCCGCATGCGCGCGTGGTTGCAATAGAAAGCGATAGAGGGTTCGGACTGAGCGTGCTCCAGCGCGTTGACCAGGAATTGAAACAGCGCGGAGATATGTTCAGAAAACTGGGAGTCCAGGACATTGCGGGATACAAAAAAGCGGGCGGCACAGAACCGGTCCCGAGAACACTCCTTATAATTGACGAATTTCAGGAATTTTTTGTTGATGATGACAAAATATCACAGGAATCAGCGCTTCTTCTCGACAGAATAGTCAGACAAGGCCGTGCTTTTGGCATTCACGTACTGCTCGGATCACAAACGCTTGGAGGCGCCTATACTCTGGCCCGTACCACGCTCGGTCAAATGGTTGTACGTATAGCTCTGCAGTGTAACGAAGCAGATTCTTATCTTATTATGGATGATAATAACCCCGCGCCGCGACTTCTTTCCCGGCCGGGAGAAGCAATCTATAACGACGCGGCCGGCGTTGTAGAGGGTAATCATCCATTTCAGGTAGTATGGCTGTCCGACGATGTTCGCGATAAATATCTTGATAAAGTCCGGGACCTGGTTGACCAAAAACAGGTTGAATATCCCGATCCTATAGTCTTTGAAGGAAACGCGCCGGCAGATATACGCGAGAATCCTGAACTTCAAAAACTGCTAAAAGCTGATGCTGTCAAAAAGACAATTTCCGCCAACGCCTGGCTTGGCGCGCCAAACTCCATTAAGGGCCCCACAACAGCAACATTCCAGCGGCAGAGCGGAAGCAATCTGATCATCGTGGGACAGCATGACGAATCGGCACTGGCAATTATGGCCATCTCCCTTGTGTCGCTTGCGGCTCAACATCCATTGGGTACGGCACGTTTTATTGTTTTCGACGGTACGGTACCGGGCTCGATGGAACAGGAATTTCTTGAAAAAATAACAAAAGCCATACCGCACGAAGTCATATTGGCAAAACATAAAGATACTGCCGATATCATGAACAATCTCGCGGCCGAAATACAGAAAAGAAACGAGAACGAAAATGAAGCCGCAGACGCGCCGGCTACATATGTATTTGTTTGCGATCTTCCAAAATTCAAGAAACTTCGCCATGAAGATGATTTCGGATTTTCAGCGGACGAGGAAACAACAGCCAAACCCGGCGTGGTGTTTAACGATCTTATCTGCGAGGGAGCCAGTCTTGGCTTCCATGTAATCGTTACCTGTGACAGCTACAATAACGTAAATCGTTTTATCAGCAGAAAAGCATTGAGTGAATTTGAAATGCGCGTGCTTTTCCAGATGAGCGCGAATGATTCCGCAAGCCTTATCGATTCACCGAACGCAAGCAAGCTCGGCTTGCATGGCGCGATTTTGTATAATGACCGGGAAGGTTATATCGAAACCTTCCGTCCTTACGCCCTGCCCGACAACGCATGGATCGAAGAAACAGCGCAAACCCTGTCACGGCTCCTGACATAGCCAAAGCCGGACGGAAAAGACAAGAAATTGCCCGCTAAATTGGTAATCCCGGCAGGGTTCCATCCTTCGCCAAGGCTTCGGAGGACAGGTTGTCGGGACACGCGAAAAGGAGATATGAAAATATAACCGGAAAAATAATGGCGACATGACTAAGCTTTGCCGGCATCAAATAAATATCCTGTTAATCCTGTTGATCCCGTCTAAAAAAAATATTGTTTTGTGTCTTTTGCGCTTTTTGTGGTTAAATTCCAAACATGAAAAAATTCAATATCCTACTTTCAATTCTACTGGCTGTTTCCATAGGCGGCTGCGGACCTTCCAAGTCAAAACAACAAACAGTAAAAGCACCCGAGACCAACTCTCGACTTGCGCTGGACTTACAACGTCTACAGGCATTTTCAGGAGAACTGCAGGACCTGGCAAAAGAAATGGAGCATCTGCGAAAGGCCGTCAAACGGAAAGAACGCGGTCATTACACCAGTGATGAGCATGATAAAATCGAGAACATCCTGTTCCGCTACCTTATGTGCAGAGAATCACTCTGGGAAATAATTAATTTATATCGCGATTACCAGAACCTTTTTGAGAAAAAGGAAGACCAGGTAAAAGGATTCGTTATCGCGCTTGATTCGGCTCTGCATCTCGCATATTACAGCTCACTGATTGTAGCTGAGTTTATTGATGATGATACTGCCATAAACAAGCTGAACGAGGAATATTATCGTTCCGAAATTCCCAGAGGCACATACGACCGCCTTTTCAAAAGTGTTACCTCAATAGAGAATGTCGAAGCCTTAAAAACCGCGTGGGAACTGTTTTCGAACGAAATGAAAGATCATAATTCTGTTCTATTTAAAGTTTCGGAATCAGGGCCCGAATATCGCAAGGCTATTGACCAGATTTCTTCGTTATACAGCGTTGTGGATACGCGAATTGAATATATTCTCGAAAAGAAATCTTTGCTCCTGCCGAACGTGCGTAACCGGTTGAGACACACCATGATTGCGGCACTGGCAAAAAAAACAAAAGAAGAAGTTGGCGACAATCTTTATGCCGCGCGCGGAATCCTGTTCGTCAACATCAGTCGGCTCAAATCTCCGACGGCTTCAAATATTATTTTTTCGAAAGAACAAATCCGGAAGATGAAAGCTATGCTGAAACCGGGCGATATTATCCTGACATTTTCTGCCGGTTACATGAGCAACGTCTTTCTGCCGGGAAAATTCAAGCATGGCCTCACTTATGTCGGATCACCCGTTCAAAGAAAAGACCTTGGCCTGCCCAAAACAAACCTGCCCGGCATACCTGAAAGCAAAATAAAAAAGATAAAGACGGATTTGGCAGTACAAAACCTGCCGTCCGGCCATGAAGCCGATCTTATAGAAGCAGTTGCTGAAGGAGTGATTTTCAATTCTCTTGAAGAAATTACAAATCAGCATATCGCGCGTATGTGCGTTCTTCGTCCGCGTCTGAATAAAGAGGAGCGAATCCATAACCTGACAACCGTATTTCTTCTACTCGGCAACATTTACGATTTTAAATTCGATTTTACCGATGGGTCATGCCAATGCTGCACGGAAGTAATCTATCGCGCTCTTAATACGCTGGGGCCGGTGAAGTTCAGCCTGACTGAGCGGATGGGTGTACAAACACTCAGCGCGGATGACATCATCAGTTATTATCTTACCGCTGAAAACCGGCCGTTCGATTTTGTTCTTCTGGCCGAGGAAAATACCAAATCCTCAGGTCACAAAGCCAGAATCCTTACCGGCGATGAAGGAAAGAAGCGGCTCGGCGCACTCATGGAAATTGCGCAGACCGCAGAATAATGCTTTGCTTCCTTCGTTTCCTTCTGTTAAAACTTTTGTGTCTCAAGCATCACCAAACGGAGAATAAACATGGCACAGCTTATATGCCCCGACTGTAAAGTCTCAATGGAAGAAGTAAAAGAACCTGATATTACAATGGACAAATGTCCGGATTGTAAGGGAGTGTTTCTGCACAAGGGTGAACTGAATGCTTTGGCAACCGGATTAGCCGGGAACATTGAATATTGCTCAATCGATAAAGACTTCCATCAGGACAAATTTCCAACACGAGTGTGTCCGGTATGTCCCGGTCAGGAAATGAGAAAGATTAATCTTTTACGATTATCTGATCTGATTTTTGATTATTGCCCGAAATGCGAGGGATTCTATCTGGACCGCAATGAAACCCAGCAGATAAATGCAGAACTCCAGAAAATGGCTGCTGAAAAGGGATCGCAGAAATACCGGAAGCATATTGACGGGCATCTGATCAGAATAGATGAGCTGAAAGACGCAGTCATTGTAGGTGCGCCGCTTGGCCTTTTTTCCAAACCTGCCGAGATAATGTATATACAAGTCAGTGTTTATTACCGTAAACCGCTAGATGTTAAATTGCATATCTCCGAAGAAGAATGGACAGCTAAATTATCGAAAATGCTTGGATTATTTAAAGATCATGACATTCAGAGCGGTAACCCTGATTTCGATAAGTCTTTTGTTGTACATGCGGATAATGAAAAGAAAGCTCTGGAAATATTATCACCTGAATACTGCAAGGCCATGGTTGAATTTGTTAAGAACAAGCAGAAAATACTGACTGAAACCGGCAAAATAGAAGTATCCGATAAAGTTATCACCTATACCGAAGGGCCATATAAACCTGATGCTGCTAAAGATCTGGACGAGAAATCAGAACCAACGGTAAAGGCCCTTCTCGAACTGGCGAGCCTGCTGGAAGCTTAATAATAGAGGCGGCTGTTCGGGGCATCCCTGCCTTATTTCGTAAAGCGTGAAGCGTATTTCGTATCTCGTATTTCGATGTTGGACGTTCAATCCCTCTCCCCTGAAACCTGAATACTGAAACCTTCTCCCATTCGTCGCCGTTTCGCAGTGGCGAGACGGGGTCTGGCCTTGAGTTTACGTGACAAACTTGCTTGAATACGAAAAGTCAATGGCCTGACCCCAAGCGAGCGCTAACTCATTTTTTCGGGTTTCTTTCGTCCGAGTTGTCCCGCACAATACCCCCAGAGCATACCACCGCCGAGCCCAACCGCGTGCGCCATGTTTGCTATGTTGCCCACCTTACCGGTAAGACAAAGAAAAAACCACGCGATCATCATTATTACTACATGCCTGCTTATGAAAAAACCCGAAAAGGGATCAACTTTACTGCGAATCCATATGTACCCCAGCAGGCCATAGACCACCCCTGACATGCCGCCGAACCCGGGGCCTTTCACAAAAAGCTGGCCCAGATTGGATGATATTCCCAGGACAAGCACCATGATAAGAAGAAACAATGCTCCATGCTTTTTTGCAATAACATGCCCCAGATCTTTGAGCCACCACATATTGAAAATGATATGCAGCCATGAAAAATGCAGAAATATCGGAGTGATTAAACGCCATATCTGACCACTGCGTATTTCCGGCAATGTAACATATTCGCTTCTGACCGTGTGTTCACTTATTCTTAAAGGGTCTATAAAAGATCTGATATCGCCAAAATCAGAAAGCATGGTAATCAACACACTGATTACAATAAGAATGCCGGCAACTGACGTGATTCGGAAACGGTTATTTGCAAAAAGCCGGCCCCGATCGTAGATTTTTTTTCTGAAAGCCTCGTCTTCTTTTTTTTCCTGAATCTTCTTTTCTGCAGCGGTTTTGGCTGCTTCTGTATATTCAGAGGCTTCCGGATCTTTCAAGAAATTCTCCAGCAATAACCGGGCCTTTTCCAGATGATCCTCTTCCAGAACCCATAATTCCCACATATCGTTACTGCCGGGCTCAATATGAGTCTCAATACCCTGAATATAAAGATAGTCCCTGAAAGTTCCCGCTGGAATTTCTTCTTTAATATGACCTACTTTGACCATCGTTAAACTTCTTCTATTACCGCTTTTTCTTTCAACTCACTCACATAACCGGAAATTACTTCTCCACGCCGTACGTGTCTTAGAAATTCGCGAACCTTTTCCCTGGCCTCTTCGAAAGAGGCCGGCTCCCCCTTCTCCGCCGCAGTCTTGTATATCAAATGGTAACCAAACGATGACTCGACAATATCACTCAGAGTGTTCGTCTCCAGAGAAAATACCGCTTTATCAAACTCCGGCACCATCATGCCGCGACTGAACCATCCAAGACTTCCGCCTGCTTTTTTGCCGCTCGGACAATCCGAATGACTTGCCGCCATATCCGCGAAATCCGCTCCTTCCTCAATTTTGCTCTTAATTTCAAGAAGTTTGGATTTTGCTGTCGCTTTATTTTCCTCATTACCGGATTCCGTCCTGATAAGAATATGCTGTGCCTGCACCCTGTCAGGTTTTTTGTACTCTTTTTTATGCGCCTCGAAATGAGCTTTTATTTCCTCTTCCGTGGGATCGGACGCTCCTTCTATGATCTTCTCTATCAGCATATCAACCTGACGGCCGCGTGTAAGACTGTCCCTGACCATTTGCCTGGTCATATTCTGAGACTGAAGCAGTTGATCAAACATTTCTTCGCTGCCCGAATTTTTGACCATTTCATTGATCTTCTCGTCAAGATCGCTGGCTGGAACTGTAATATCCAGCTTGTTGGCTTCGTTTATAAGAAGTTTCGCACCAACAGCCTGATCGCAGGCTTTTTCCTTAAGGGCATCCATCTGCTTACGGATCTGCTCGGCAGACATATGCCCGGAATAGAATTTTATGAGTCTGCCCAATTCATATTCTATTGCCTGCTCCGGAATTTCTTCTCCATTTATTTTTATAGTCATATTGCGTACCTCGTGAAGCGTATTTCGTATTTCGGTGCTGAATGTTCAGACATCCTTTTCTTCCTAATTTCCAATTTCTTTCTTATCCGCTCCCATCCATTTAATCTAGTTCCGAGCTTGCCGAGGGACGGGCGGGCAGCTCTTCTCTTCTTCCCTCATCTCGTATCTCGCGACCCACATCTTCCGGCGTTGTATCCGCCGTAACCTCAATCCTCTCTATTGTTACTCTTTTTGCATGGTAATGATCAAGCAGTGGAAGAGTACGTTCGTAAAAAATTTTCAGCTTCCTTTGTATTTCTTCTTTAGAATCGTCAATTCTCTCCGTCCTGTCTCCGCCGGAATTCTGTTTTATTCTTTCATAAACCACTTCAGGCGAACATTCAAGGCACAACACCATATCTATATCAACAAGCCTGTCAACATCTTCCGCCTGCTCAATATGACGAGGCAAACCATTAAGCAGGATTATATCTTCGCGTTCCGACGCTTTCTTATCCAGAAAAGAAAGCAGAACGTTCTTTGCTATGTAAAAATTTTCCTTCTCAAGCAATGCTCCTGATTCAAGAGACAGCCTTACAACATCCAAGTCTCTCGCCGAGAAAAGCTCCTGCCGAACATCACATGCCGCTATTTTCCGAAGGTTTTCCCCGAAATCAAAATGCAGACATCGCTTGCCGTTCCATCCATTCTGCTCAAAATAATCACCCAGCGGTGTCTTGCCGGAACCGGTAGGACCAAGGAGGAGAAATGATGAATGATGAATGATGAATGATGAATGCATTTAAACTCTATTTTATCCACACATTCCTTGTTCTCGGCCCATCAAATTCGCAGAAATATATCGCCTGCCATGTTCCGAGCTGAAGTTTCCCGTCACTCACCAGCACCTGGGCCGAAAACCCCATCATGCTCGCTTTAACATGCGCAGCGGCATTCCCTTCGCAATGGCGATATCCCGCTTCCCACGGTACCGCCTTGTCCAATGCCGCCTCTATATCAGCTGTCACCGCAGGATCAGCGTTTTCGTTAATTGTGATGCCCGCGGTCGTGTGCGGAACAAAGATTGTGATAACACCGTCTTTGACCTTCAAGCCGGAAACTGCTTCCTGCACTTTTCTTGTAATATCAGCAAATTCCGTCCTGCTGCGTGTGTTAACTGAAAAACTTTTCATAGTATTTTCTTTCTATTATGGCTTCGTTCTTTCAGACAGGATTAACAGGATTAACAGGATTTTAACAAGAAAATTATATTTCTTTGTGTATTTTTGCGCTTTTTTGTGGCTCAATAATAAAGACTAATGAAAGCTTTGATTCAAAGAGTTAAACGTGGAAGCGTTTCGGTTGACAGCCAGATTACCGGAAAAATCGATAAGGGCTTTGTAGTGCTTCTGGGGGTTAAAGAAGGCGATAAAGAAGAAGACGCCCTTCATCTTGCCCATAAAACGGTTAATCTGCGCGTTTTTCCTGACGAGCAAAGCAAAATGAACCTGTCTATTCAGGACATTAACGGGGAAATACTCGTGATTTCTCAATTCACGCTTTATGCGGACACCCGAAAAGGCAACCGGCCCAGTTTCGCAAAAGCAGCGCCGCCGGAGCTTGCTGAGTCATTATACAACACTTATATTGATTCACTTGCACGCGCAATTGGCAAAGATCGGGTGGCTGCCGGTGTTTTCGGGGCAATGATGACAGTTGAAATCATCAATGACGGCCCGGTCACCGTGGAGTTGACATCCGACAATAAATAAAGTTTTATTTGCGTCTATTTTCCGGTATAAGAAAGAATGAAAAATAGGATTTAGTGCTTAGTATTTAGAGTTTGCGAGTTTACACATTATGGATGAGAAAAGAACACTTGATTTCTGGTATGCCGTGAACAACACGGAAATTATTCGTATGCCTTCGCGTCAACTTGAGACCTTTGGCGCAACCGTTTTGAACTATCATCTCGTAAGCGAACTCATGGATACAGCCAACCAGATTCGCGTGCGCGAAGGCCGAATGCAGGCCAGCAGACCCCAAATAATTACGCCGGAGAAATATTCTCAGAATATACTTGAGGGCTTTGGTGAAGAGGCGGAGAAATATATCGAGTGGCTGAAGGAACATGAAAAAGAACTCAGGGTTCTTCAGTACGGGTATAAACTCAAGAAAGAAGAATTCAGCGAACATGTTATTACGGACAACATCGAAACCGTCGTCGAGCGAGTTAAAAACGACACCAAACAAAAAGATGACCCTCTAAGCGCCATAGTTCTGGGCGTTGACGAGCCATGGGATGTTTGTCTGATAAAGCTGTTCTGGGAAGTAATCCAGAGCTCCGCCCCAAAAAATATCCGGGACCTTGAAAGAAAGCGCCTGTTTGACAACACAGGCGGTGTTCCGAGAGCTGTTCGTAACGAGATCGAATCAGCATTTCTGGCGGCAAGCAGAAATACTTCTTTAATTAAGGCGCTTGGAGAAAAACTGCAGAATTATAACCTGTTCGAAGAATACCAGGACCGTTTCTTTTCTCTCGTAAAGACAAGTAAGAAATAGTCAGCGGTTATCAGTTATCGGTTTGGGAGAAAATGAATCAAACAATTACAGAAAAAATCCTGGCGCGTTCCGCCGGTCGGGATAAAGTTGTGCCCGGCGACAATATCTGGGTCAACGCAGATATACTGCTGACGCATGATGTTTGCGGTCCGGGCACCATAGGTGTTTTTCAGCGTGAATTCGGCGATGACGCCCAAGTATGGGATCAGGAAAAGGTTGTTATAATACCCGATCACTATATCTTCACAAAAGACGAGAAGGCCAAACGCAACATTGATACTCTCCGTGAGTTTGTCAGGAAACAACATTTGCCGCATTATTATGATCCGGGCACACCCGATTATAAAGGCGTATGTCATATGGCGCTGCCTCAGGAAGGGCATGTCAGACCGGGCGAGGTTATATTCGGCACTGATTCCCATACCTGTACCCACGGTGCTTTAGGAGCTTTTGCCACCGGTATAGGCAATACCGATGCGGGTTTCGTGATGGGCGCCGGTAAGCTCCTGATAAAGGTGCCTCCAACGCTTCGGTTCAATTTAAACGGAACAAAACCGGATTACATTACCGGTAAAGACATAATTCTGCGCATAATCGGTGACATCGGGGTGGATGGAGCAAATTATTGCGCAATGGAATTTTGCGGTGAGGCAATCAGCACTCTGGATATTGAAGAACGTATGACCATCTGTAACATGGTAATTGAGGCTGGAGCCAAAAATGGAATCATTGAACCTGATGACAAAACGCTCGAATATGTGCAGACACGAACCAGTAAACCGTTCGAACCTGTATATGGCGATAAAGACGCGTCTATGATGAATGAATGGAATTATGATATATCGACATTTGAGCCATGTGTTGCCGCACCGCACCTGCCCTCAAATTACGCGCCCGCAAAAGACAAGTCCGACGTAAAACTGGATCGGGCTTATATAGGTTCATGTACAGGCGGAAAATTGACAGATTTCATTACAGCCGCAAGGGTACTGAAAGGACAAAAGGTCCAAATTGATACATTCCTGGTACCTGCAACAACTGAAGTCGCAGAGGGTCTGATCACAGAAAGCGTGGACGGAAAGTCTCTGGTTGAAATTTTTGCCGAAGCGGGCTGTAATGATATTGCACCTCCTTCCTGCGCGGCGTGTCTTGGCGGACCCATAGACACCTTCGGTCGGACAAGCGGGAAAGAGATAGTTATAAGCACAACTAATCGAAATTTTATTGGACGGATGGGTTCCAAGGATTCGTTAATTTATCTGGCGTCTCCCATGACAGTAGCGGCTTCGGCGATTAAAGGCAGAATAACGGATCCAAGAGATATATAAGATTGGAGTAATGGAGTATTGGAATAATGGAGTATTGAAAAAGAGAATTCCCATATGAAGGGTTACCAGTACTCCAATGCTCCAGCACTCCATCGGAACATCAGATGAATGGAGATAAATCCAAAAAGTTATGAAAAACAATCAACACATTATTTCCGGACGGATCTACGTGCTGGATGATAATATCGATACTGATCAAATCATTCCCGCGCAGTATTTGAACCTGGTACCTACAATACCGGAAGAATACCGGAAACTTGGTTCATACGCACTTGCTGGCCTGCCGGATAATTATCCCGGCTTTATTCAGGAGGGAAAATTCGAATCGGAATTCAGCATAATCACAGCCGGCAGAAATTTCGGATGCGGCTCTTCGCGGGAACATGCTCCTGTGGCTTTGGGCGCGGCAGGCATCAAGGCTGTCATCGCGGAATCTTATGCGCGTATTTTCTTCCGCAACACTGTGGCGACCGGCGAACTCTATCCGCTGGAAGCGGCGGAACGGCTCTGTGAAATATTCAATACCGGTGACGAAATAGAGATTGATCTGAAAACACAATTGATAACCAACATCACTCAGGATCTTTCTTACAACTTGAAACCATTGGGCGCAGTGGCCCCTGTTATTGAAGCAGGCGGTATTTTCCAATACGCGCGACAGACAGGGATGATAGGAGGAACAGAAGAAGCGGTTACAGGTTACAGGTTACAGGTTACAGGAAAGACGGAAGAGGAAAACCCTGAACCAGAGATCGCGGACGATCACGGCTCGGGGCAGGTGGATCAGAAAGAAACAGAACCTGAGGAAGAACAGATAGAGGAAAACCCGCAGCCTGAAGAGCCTGTGAGCTTGAAACCTCTTGGCAAAGAACGCAAAACAAGAATAATTGCCATTGCCAATCAGAAAGGTGGAGTAGGAAAGACCACAACAGTAATTAACCTTTCTGCCTGCCTGGCACAGTTGGGTAAAAAAATACTCGTTATTGATCTCGACCCACAAGCTAATGCAACAAGCGGACTGGGGCTTCCGCCACAAAAAGGTTCGAGCATGTACCAGGCAATGCTTGGACAAGAAAACGCCGTGGGGCTCATTTGTAAAACAAACGTGAAAAACATTGATATTATTCCTTCTGAACTGGATCTGGCTGGATCCGAAGTTGATGTGGCACGCATGGACAATTATCTGCATTGTTTCAAGAACGCGCTTGCGCCTTTATTTGAAAAGGGAGCCGTACGGTCCAAAAAGAAAAAATATGATTACATCTTTATCGATTGTCCACCATCATTGGGCATTCTGACCATGAATGCGCTGGCGTCTGCTGATTCGGTTATTATTCCAATGCAATGCGAGTATTACGCCCTCGAGGGATTAAGCGTAATAGCACGTCTGCTTGAACGGCTTCGAGAAGGAAACGCCAATCCCAACATAGAGATCGAAGGGGTATTAATGACAATGTTTGACAGCCGCACCAGACTGGCCGCGGAAGTCATAAAGGAGGTTCGTAAACATTTCCGCAAAAAAGTCTTTAAAACTCTTATACCGCGTAATGTGCGTCTGAGCGAAGCGCCCAGTTTCGGCAAGCCCGTGATTCAATACGACAGAAGTTCCAAAGGCTCAAAAGCTTATATGAAACTTGCAAAAGAATTTCTGAAGAGAACAAGTAAACGTTAATAGTTGGCCTTCTTCAGCCTTTTCAATTTACCCGCTACAGCAACTTTCTGAACAGCAGACATGCGGTCAACAAGAAGAAATCCGTTTAAATGATCAACTTCATGCTGTACTACCCGTGCCAGCAAACCTTTAACTTTAAGCGTTTGTTCATTACCATCGAGATCAAGAAACGTAAACGTAACTTCAGCCGCTCGTTTAATCGACACATATATCTCCGGGAAACTTAAACATCCTTCCTGGCCGGTCTCTTCGCCGCTCATTTCGATAATCGTGGGATTTATGACAACCAACGGCATTGGGATATTCGGATTATCATGAGCCGCATCATCTTCCTGCTTTACATCAATCACGCTGATTGCTTCAGTGCGGCCTATCTGTTCAGCCGCTAAGCCTAAGCCATTCTTTGCGTACATTGCTTCCAGCATGTCCTGTGAAAGCTGTCTGATGCCGTCATCTATTTCTTCAACAGGGCTGGCTTTTTGTCGAAGAACTGGATCGCCGTAGGTAATAATATCATAACTCAAACCCGCTCTCCTTTACCCAATCGGCGAGATGAGTTTTTACCTGTGTCAACATTTCCTTATCGGAAATAAGCGTGGTTCGACCTTCCCCGTATTGCGCCATAAGCCATTCGTGTATTTTAATCACACCCGGATGTTCTTTGGTCAGTGACGCGGCCCCGCGCCCGATTTTATTGTGGATCCAGAGAGCGACCCCTGCCAGACCGCTCTTGTCGCTTAAGGCAATCGATACTGGTCTGTTCAACAGTTTGGACGTATCGAAGACATTATATATTTCCTCGTTCTTCAATAAACCATCAGCGTGAATGCCGGCACGTGTCATATTGAAATCCCTGCCGACCAGAGGCTGATTGGCAGGAATCTTGAAATGTAGCTCCTTCTCAAAATACTCTGCGATTTCCGAAATAACCGTTGTGTCAATTTTTGCGTCATTTCCTCTAAGCTGTAAATAGCTCATAATCAGCCCTTCCATAGGCGGATTACCTGTACGCTCTCCTACTCCAAGCATTGTGCCGTTTGCCGCACTGCAGCCATAAAGCCACGCGGTCACGGCATTAGCGGTAACAAGATTGAGATCGTTATGACCATGCCACTCCATCCATTCGCAGGGCACACCCGCGTAATATGCCAGCCCGTAAATCAAGCCCGGCACTGAACGCGGCATTGCAACACCCGGATACGGTACACCCAGTCCAAGAGTATCGCACACCCGGATTTTGATAACTGACTTGCTCTCTTCCGCAAGCTTCATAAGTTCATGCGCAAACGGAACAACAAATCCATAGAAATCCGCCCTTGTCGCATCTTCAAAATGACAGCGTGGTGTAATGCCTGCTTCCAAGGCATCCCGCACAACACGGAGATAATCTTCCATTGCCTGTTTTCTGGTCCTTTTGAGCTTCAGGAAAATATGATAATCCGATACGGAAGTCAGAATTCCGGTCTCTTTCAAACCAAGCTCCCTGGCAAGCTTTAGATCATGCTTATGGGCCCTTATCCAGCCGGTAACTTCAGGATATTTGTAACCCAATGATTCGACCTTATCGATTGCTTCCTGGTCTTTCTTGGTATACAAAAAGAACTCCGCCTGCTTAATGACCCCTTTAGGCCCTCCAAGTCTGTGGAGCATCTTGAAAAGATCCACCACCTGCTTGACTGTATATGGCGGCATAGACTGCTGACCATCTCTGAACGTAGTGTCGGTTATCCATATATCCGAGGGCATCCGCATCGGCACAAGGCGATGATTAAACCCTATCCGCGGCACTGCTGAGTACGGGAAAATATCCCTGAACAGATTCGGGTTCTCCGGATCTTCCAGATGAACCGCATACGAATCTGAATCAAAAACATTGTAACCCGGATTAAATTTAAGCATTTTGCAACCTCCTGAAACGCTAATTTAGACCATCGTACTGAACAATGCAATTCATATTATCCCTTGTCTGACCGCTTGAATATAACTATTATTATCCCTAATGAACGATACAGTCATTATCATACCTACATACGACGAACGAGATAATGTTCGCCCCATATCAGAAGCCATATTCCAGGTTGCGCCTCAAGCCAATATATTATTCGTGGATGACAATTCACCCGACGGCACCGGGAGGGTCATTGATGAACTATCATCTGCAGACAAAAGGATTCGCGTAATTCATAAAGAAGCCAAGTCCGGGCTCGGCCGCGCTTATATCAGCGGCTTCAAACAGGCAATTCAAGACGGGTATAAGCTTGTGTTCGGGATGGATGCTGATTTTTCACACGATCCAGTCGAGATACCGAATTTTATCAAGGCCGCAGAAAACGCGGACATGGTTCTGGGTTCACGCTATATCGACGGAATCCGTATTACAAACTGGCCGCTGAGTCGTTTACTCCTCAGCAAAACGGCCGCCACTTATGTCCGTATCATTACCGGAATCCCTATCGCCGACCCTACAGGCGGATACAGATGTTACAGGCGCGAAGTATTAACTGAAATCGACTTGGACACCGTAATATCAAATGGTTATTCTTTCCTTGTTGAAATGGCCCACACAGCATGGATGAAAGGTTTCAGAATAAAAGAAGTACCTATTACATTTGAAGATCGGAGAGCCGGTTACTCAAAAATGAATCTGGATATTTTCAGAGAATCGCTGTGGATTGTGTGGAAACTCGCTTTTCGGCATGGATTCCGCCGCAGACCCATGAAGTAGTATAAGAGTTACAAGTTACAGAGGTTACAGGTTAAATGGCAAATGGAGAACAAAAAGGCATGAAACTTCTTGATCTGCTTAAAGTACTCAGACCGCAACAGTGGACTAAAAACATTGTGGTTATGGCCGCCTTTTTTTTCGCCTACTGGGATCCAAGTCAGCATTTAGAAATTCTGCCCAGCATTGTTGCTGTTGTAATTGCCACATTACTGTTCTGCTCAATTTCAAGCGGCATATATGTGCTTAACGATATCGCGGATGTTCAAGCAGATCGTAATCATCCTCACAAAAAATTCCGTCCAATTGCCGCAGGCAGAGTTTCCACTCCTGCCGGATGGCGAATTTCCATTATCCTGCTTATCGGAGGTTCTATAGGAGCATCACTTTTATCGCCACTCTTTTTCTTTGTTGTTGCAAGTTATATTGTAATGCAGATTGTGTATAGTTTAGGGCTGAAGCGGGTCGCTTTTGTAGATATCGTAGTAATTGCCGCTGGTTTCGTTCTAAGAGCATTGGCCGGAGCCGTTGTTCTGAATATAGCGATTTCGCCATGGCTTTTGTTATGCACATTTCTGCTGGCACTGTTTCTCGCTCTCTGCAAACGACGTCACGAGAAAGTTGTTTTTAACGATACAGCCAACAAGCATCGCCCCAGCCTTCAGAAATATGACGAACGGCTTCTCGATCAAATGATAGCCATCATCAGCTCCGCTACCATCGTATCATATGCCATATATACTCTTTCTCCGGATACAATTGAAAAATTCGACACATCAAAACTTGGATTCACAATTCCTTTCGTCGTGTTTGGAATTTTCAGATATCTTGACCTGGTATACCGTCATGAAAAAGGTGACCGCCCGGAAAAGATTCTCTTGACGGATCTTCCTTTACTGGTAAACATCATGCTCTACGGCATTACCGCAATTCTAGTTTTTCTTTTACAAACCTGAGTTTCTCAGCATAACCAGATTGGTAGTGTCAAAAGTTTTATGAAATAATAAAAAGAAAACCACGGAGAACACAGAGATACGGAGAAGAATAAGAGGAGTGTTGCTTTAATTTGCTTTCCGCCAGACGGCGGATTCCACGTCAGCCCTGTGGGGCTAAGTGGCCGCTTGCAAAAGCGACGCGGCGCAAATTTTCGCAACGGTTCAGGAAAGAAGAGGCAGAAGAGGTAATGAAATATCGCAGGATCGACGTAAATTGTTCTTATTAACGTCGTTTCCGTGTCCTCCAGAATGCAAACTTTTGGCAAATATGGGAGCCCTCGTTTCGAGTGGCTCACAGATTTGCCAAAACTCTTTTTTTTCTTTCTTCCTTGGCAGGCGTAGCATTGGCGAAGACTGCTCTGTGCCTCCGTGAACTCCGTGGTAAAATCTTTTCTTCAAGATATATAGACATTGAAGGGAAGAAAGAGTGTTACGGGGATTTAAAAAACCCAAACAAACAGGAAACATAAAAATGACAGACCAAAAATCAGACAACATTACATGGCAAATCGGACAAGTCTCAATGGAAGACCGACAGAAGCTTAACAACCACAAAGGCTCTGTGCTGTGGTTCACGGGACTTTCCGGATCAGGAAAATCAACTCTCGCCATTGCGGTCGAACAAGTTCTGTACAAACGCGGATGTCATACCTATATCCTGGACGGCGACAACATCCGTCACGGCCTTAACAAAGATCTAGGATTCAGCCCTGAAGACAGACACGAAAATATTCGCCGTATTGGTGAAGTAGCGCATATTCTGGCTGATGCGGGAATTATCGCAATTACCGCCTTTATCTCACCTTATACATCAGACCGTTGTCTCGTCAGGGATATGAACACAAAAAATCACTTTGCGGAAATCTATTGCGAGTGTCCACTGGAAATCTGTGAACAGCGCGATCCAAAAGGACTCTACAAAAAAGCGCGGGCAGGCGAGATAAAAGAGTTTACCGGGATCGATGCGCCATATGAATCCCCGAATAATCCTGAAGTAATTGCTGAAACAAATAACGAAACCGTCGAGGAAAGCGCGTTAAAGGTCATTTCTTATCTTGAGAAGAACGGCATTATTCCGAAAATATCCTGAGCGGATAAATGGATTTACGCTGTAACCTCAAATCCCCAAGGAAAATAATGGATATTATTTGATGATGAAAGGTTAGCATTATGAAGCGACGGGGAATAAGTTTGATAACCCCATCCCTCGCGGACTCGGGAAGCGAAATGCGTTCCGACATGACGTCATCGCCACTGCAAACTGCTTACAACATAAAGTGCTTGAGATTAATATATCCACTTATACGCCGCCCAGACAGCATGGTTCAGCGCTAAAGCGTAAAGGCTGGAAATAACATCGTCTAATACAATTCCTGTTCCACCGTGAAGCTCCTGAATTTGTCTTGCCGGCGGGGGTTTAATAATATCAAACAATCGGTGTGATAAGAAAGCCAACCCCAGCAACCATAAATTCTGTGACCATGGCAAACCCAGCATGCACAGCGGAAACGTCATATATTCGTCTGCCACAATTCTGCCATCATCCTTGGTTCCAAAAAATTTTTCAGCCTTATCACAAATTGGTATGGCTAAAACAATCAAGATAACCGCAATCACTATCTGCCATGCCAGATTTACGTGAAAAAACCCCATGAGCAGGACTATTAAAACTCCTATCAGGGTCCCGACCGTTCCTGAGGCCAGCGGACTGAACCCGAGCCCTAATCCTGTAGCAAGAAGTAAAACAAGTATATTCAGCATAATCGTATTCGCACCTCGTATTTCGTGAAACGTATCTCGCTACTTTCGATGTTCGATTACCCCGCAAGCCCGTACTTTAAAATACACCAAAGCGCTCTCACTCCATCTTTCCATGTTATTTTTTTACCTTCTTCATAACTGCGCCCGTAATATGAAATCGGTACTTCGTAAATTTTCCATTTACCTTTCGCCAGCTTGGCGGTAATTTCTATCTCAAAGCCGAATCTGTTCTCTTTAATTTCAATATTTTCGAAAACCTGTTTCCTGAACACTTTATAACAGACTTCTACATCCGTAAGATTGAGATTTGTGGCCATATTCGAGAGGGTAGTAATAAGTTTGTTCCCAACGTAGTGCCAGAAATAAACCACTCTATGAGCGCCGCCGCCAAGAAATCTTGAGCCATAAACCACATCGGCGTGACCATTGGTTATCGGAGCCAGCAGTGAAGGGTATTCGGCAGGATCGTATTCCAGGTCGGCGTCCTGGATAAGAACAATATCGCCGGTTGCGGCAGCAAATCCACTGCGAAGCGCCGCTCCCTTGCCGCTGTTCTGTTCGTGAAAAACAAATTTCCAATCCTGATGATCTTTCTTAAGCTTTTCAAGAATATCCCGTGTCCCGTCAACAGAGCAGTCATCGATCAGGACAATTTCCTTATCCATACCTGCATCCACGGCCATAACTCGTTTGACAATCTCTTCGAGAGTGCTCGACTCGTTATAGACTGGTATTACTATAGATAGCTTCATGGCCCGCAGAATACAAAATACAAGGCTAAATATGCAAGAGAAGAAGATTAGGGATACGAGATACGAGATACTATATACGAAATACGCCACACACTTCTGCTTAGTGGGATTATATTGGCTTTTTCATGAACATCGTGTAGATTTCACGGTATGTTTAAGCAATCATATAAAATAGCAACTGTCTGGGGTATTCCCATCAAGCTCCATATATCGCTGATTTTAATGCTGTTATGGTTCTCCTCATTTGCAGGATGGTTCAACGGGATCATTCTCACTGTCGGATTATTAACAAGCATCGCCCTGCACGAATTGGGTCACTCTATTGTTGCTATAAAAAAAGGCTGTCGCGTCCGGCAAATCACACTTATGTGTATCGGCGGTGCGGCACAAATGGAACGGATTCCCTCAAAACCCAAAGACGAATTTCTCATGGCTACGGCCGGGCCATTAGTAAGCCTCTGCCTTGGAACAGCATGTATATCTCTCGGAAGACTCCTTCCTTTACCCATTTTCGCCTCCTTTGGGGACATTCCTCTGAACATTGTTCAAGTAATAGGTGCTATCAATATCGTTTTGGCGATATTTAATCTTTTACCCGCATTCCCAATGGATGGAGGCAGAGTATTACGCGCCATGTTAACGCCAAAACTGGGACGTTTGAAAGCAACTTTCGTAGCCGCCAGATTGGGCAAAATATTGTCTATTCTTTTTGGAATATATTCTTTGAGTGATATGAATCTTTTCGGCGTTGCCATAGCTTTCTTCATTTTTATAGCCGCCGGAAAGGAATATCGCGTAGTCCAAATGGAGGAAGCGGCAAAAAAACAGGGTTTTGGATACAATCCGTGGACAATATCCGGAAATGAGCCTTCCGAGTATTCCGAGTACGATAACAGTGATAAAGTCATAGTCAGCCCGCCGCCTTATGAAAAAGGACCGGATTCTGAAACAGATATATACTCCTCGGATGACGATAATCCCTTTACAAAAATATTCGGATAATGACAGAATCATGCAGATAGACTGCAGGTGGTTAGGCTGTAGAAAAGAAGAATAAGGACAGGTGGAGTTAAAATATGAAAAAAATATTGTCTATTGATGACGAACCGCAAGTGCTGAAATGTATCCAGAGCGCGTTGGAAAGACGGGGCTATGAACTGCTCGTTACCAATGACCCGGAAGAGGGGCTGAAGATTCTTAAAGATGACGATACAATAAACCTGCTTTTGCTGGACATCATGATGCCCGGCAAAGACGGATTTGAACTCTACCGGGAAATCAGACAGTTCAAGAAAATCCCGGTTCTTTTCGTTACCGCACATCCCAAGTCATTTAACGCCGAATTTGATAGCATCGCCAAAATGTGGGAAAAAGAATTCACTGACGGCACCACCGACATGATCTATAAACCATTTGATCTCG
>JBHORK010000037.1:0-22514 GCA_042565725.1 Verrucomicrobiota bacterium | reverse complement strand
ATCTGAAACTTTTTTAAAGATAAGCGCCTTATGCAGTCGAGTCTTAAAAGGTTTTTTCTCATCATTACCAAGAACATCAGCACCCATTACACTGATGCCTGCCGCTGTTGTCACTGCTAAAAATTCACGTCGTCTCATTTGCTTTCTCCGCGTTTTAAAATACCTGTTACAACATCAAACTATTTTCCGTAAACCGAAATTTCGACAAAACGGGGAGGTTCGTCTCCCGCGCCATCAGCCGTATAGACGCGCACATATCTTGCACGGACTTTCTTATTGAAAGCTTTTCCGCGCGCGTCCGCTATTTCGCCCCACCAGCGCGCTGCATAGGACGTATCCTGCCCGACACCCATGCCCGAACTGTTGTCATGGTCATTATTGTATATGGTTTTTACGTTTGTTTTGAATTGCGGGTCATCTGATAACTGAACCACAACATCATTATAAATAGCAGCATTTTTATAGTGGTGCCATATAACTACAAGCGATATTTCTTTTGTCTTTTCAAGGTCGATTTGGATCCATTGGGCGCCGGGCGACAGTTCCACAATATTTTCTTCTTCGCTACGTTTGTCACCGTCAACGATTTGATCAAGAGTTCCCAGTATAGGAGTTTTGCCCATACTGCAGGTTACGGGTTTTTCGCGTGAAAGTAATTTTGTGCTTGGCTGAACTATAACAGGAGGCCGGCGTAGTTCTGTGCCGCGGAAATTGCCGGGCATCTTCAAATTTTTCGGCCAGCCCGGTGTTGCTCTGGTGACCGCATCAAGCTCCAAATCCAGAATCTCCACGTCCCGGCCATCAACCAGAAATTGAAATATTGTCTTGTTCAAAGCTTTGCTTACGGAGAACACGGTTTTCGAAGCGCCCGTAATTCCGTCAACGCAATTCGGGCCCTCTTCATCCGAATCAATAATAACACCTGTAAAAAGCTCGTCCTGCGCAATAGGCAGATCCTTGAATTGTACAAGCCATTCAGGAGTACTTATCCGTCCGCCAAGCCCGGGTGTTTCATTATGATCATAGATATCAAGATTCAAAAGCTTCTGCTTGTCCGGATGAAACGAAACAATACCTCTTATAGGACCATATTTGCCGCGGCATTTCAGCTCCACCGCATAACCCTGCGTATTGTTTTTGTTCCGGGGCTCATACAGAGTCATTACGCCCAGCGCGGTGACATTAATATTGTTATTAAAATCTTTTGTTATCTGAAGGCTGTTCGCGTTTTCATCAAGCATCCCAAAACATTTCAGGACAGACTTCATTTTTGCCAGCCGTTCATTTAAAGCAATACGTTCATGCAGCATGTGATTGGCAAAAGTCAGAATGAGCGCCGTCATACAGCAGATGATTACCGTAAAAACAATCGTATATTTGCTGGAAAATTTTCTATTCATGTCAAATTAATCTTCTTCTTTCTTACAAACATGATTTGAAGCAAAGGCGTCATTAAATTCCCTAAAAGAACTGCAAACAACATCGCTTCGGCATAAATCGAGTATGTTCTCATCAGCGCGGCGGCTATACCGATAATAATTCCATAAACACATTTGGCTTTATTGTTTCCCGGGCTGGTAGCGGGATCCGTGGCCAGAAAACAAAGCACAAAAACAAACCCGTCCGCAGCCATAAATTTTATGAAATTGCTGAAAGGGAATGCGCCTGTGTACAGCATGATTTTTGAAACAGCGTAAGCGGTAAGCAGACCCGGGATAATAATGAACGCGTTTGACCGTTTTATGCATATCAAAACCAGGGCAAGCAGAAGAATAATGGCGCTGCAGGTGGCCCATCCAATCTCGGTAATATTCAGCAGTGACGCGAAATATGCAGTATCGGCAGGATCGGGTCCGGAAAATAATGTAGGATAAGAAAAGAACAGAAAACCTTTACTGATAATAACAGGTGAAAAAAGATGGTATCCCGTTCCGCCGAATATTTCTTTCGCGAAAACAGCGCCAAAAACGGCACCGACAAATACAAGATGATGCGGAACGCCTGACGGCATAAGTAATGTGAGAAGAAGCGCAAAGGTTAAAGAAGCGCCGCCATGCGCCTTCTTTCTGATCCTGGAGAAAATCAGATCCACAAGAAAATATCCCAGAAAGGCCGTGGCCATATGGGTTATTACTTTCCACTGAAAATAGTAAGTGCTCAGCAGCAGCAGCGGCAGGCACAGCCAGAATACCGGCTTTAAATACCTGTTCATAACATCAGCAGAAGGCAGCATTCCACTTTTATGAGTGATATGCTCCGGATTCACAGATATTAAATATAATTTCTTCATTACTCGTTCCTAATTCCGTCTAACGGTTGCGGTTGCGCTGCTCGAATCGTTTATCGTCTAATGGTTGCGGCTTTCTACTTTTCCTTTTCAATTTCCCTCATCTTTATCTGCGTTAATCGGCGTGCATCGGCGGTTCCTCTTTCCCCCTTGTCACTTGGATATTTCCCGCCAAGGCGGGATTGGCTGTTGGATATTCATATTCTTTCTTTCCTATTCTGACTCAAAATTCATCATAAAACACCATGTCGCGCTTAACACCTTTGTCCTTCAAAACTTTCATTGTTGCCTCGATCATTAAAGGCGGGCCGCATAAAAATGCCTGACGTTTACCTTCGTCTTTGAGATGTTTGTCCACCGATTCATGGATAAACCCGGTTTCACCCGACCAGTCAGGTGATTTCTCCGGCTCCGAAAGCGCGTAGTGAATTTTGAGGTTCGGCATTGTTTCCGCCATTTTTTTGAAATCATCCATATACATGGAATCATCTGTTGTTCGTGCCCCGAAATAAAGACTGCATGATTGGGCAGGGGATACTTCGCTCAGATACCTTAAGATTGAACGCATTGGCGCCATACCGCATCCGCCGCCCACACAGATTATTTCCGCTTCTTTATCATCGGTCAGAACAAATTCTCCGTAAGGCCCGGTAAATTTGACTTCGTCACCCACCTCAACTTCATGCAGATACGTGGAACCCAATCCATCGGGGATGAGGCGGACAAGCAGTTCTATTTCGTTCATATTGCTCGGCGCCGAGCTGACTGAATACGCGCGGAAGGTGATTTCGTCGGTTCCCGGAACAAAAATCTGAACATACTGTCCGGACCGGAACTCTATTTTATCCGGCTCAATAAGTTTTAAACGTATTTCCCTGGTATCATGCGTTATCATTTGGACAGAAGACACTTTTGAATAAAATTCTTTTACATGTAGAAACTCTTCCTTGATATGAATCTTAAGATTTTCTCTTACCTTTACCTGACAGGCCAGCCGGGTTTTATTTTCCACCTCACATTCTGACAGAAACGGTAGTTCGGTAGGCAAAACAGGACCGCCGCCTTCAAGCACATTGATTTTGCAGAACCCGCATGTGCCCTGTCCGCCGCAGGCGGATGGGATAAAAATCTTTTTGTCATAAAGCTCATCAAGTATTTTGCGTCCGCCTTCTATGGTAAAAGGTTCTTCATCATTAATACTGATCTCACATGGTCCGTAATTTGCAAGATACTTGTGTGCGATCAACAGAAACGCGGCCAAAACCCCGCCCAGCACACTCAGAACTAATATTGCCTGTAAATAAATCATTATTAATTCGTATTTCGCATCTCGTATTTCGTATCTCGCCCGCCCTACCAACGACAGAGTTTTTCTTTCCTGCGCTTCACGCTTCACGAATAACGTTTCACGATCTTACATATCTACAATTCCTGAAAATCCCAGAAATGCCATGGCCATAATACCTGTGATAATCAGTGTTATTCCTAATCCTTTCAGCGGTTTAGGAATATTACAGCCCTCAATCCTCTGACTGATTCCCGCCATCATACAAATCGCGAACAGCCAGCCGACACCCGAACCCAACCCGTATATTCCGCTGTCCAGCAGGGTCAAGGGTTGTTCGCGTTCCACCATAAACAAAGTAACTCCCAGAATGGCGCAATTGACTGTAATAAGCGGCAGGTAGATTCCGAGGCTGTGATATAAATGCATGCTTACCCGTTCGATAATCATTTCCACCAGCTGCACAAAACCGGCAATGACCATGATAAATACGATGAAGGAAAGATAAGTAAGATCCGCGGCCAGTAACGGAGCGTCTTTAACCAGGATTCCGTAATAAACGAGATAATTAATAATTGCCGTGCAGAAAGAAACAAACGTTACGGCAACTCCCATTCCGACAGACGTCTTGAGATTTCTCGAAAGTGCAATAAACGAACACATCCCAAGAAATTTCGACAGCAATATATTATTAGTCAGGACCGCTGCCAGAAAAATAACCGCAATATGTCCCATCAAAGATTCTGTCATATTTTCGTATCTCGCATTTCGTTATTCGTATCTCGTAAGAATATCTTCTAACTTCTTACGCCACACTCTTCTCATCCTGCTTCCGGGTGTTCCGTAACTTCCTTTTCAGGCCAGATACCTCTGATGACCCAGACAACAATACCCATGGTAATAAAAGCGCCGGGAACAGCGCTTATGAATAAATTATTGAGGTAACTCTCCGATAGAAGATGAAAACCCAGAATCGTACCGTATCCTAAAAGTTCTCTTATAATGGATATAATCAGTAATACTACTGCATATCCGGCCGCACTGCCTAGTCCGTCCATAAACGAGGCAAAGGGTTTGTTTTTCAGCGAAAATGCTTCACATCGTCCAAGAATTAAGCAGTTGGTAATGATCAGCCCGACATAAGGCCCGAGTGTTCTGCTCATATCATAATAAAAAGCTTTGAGACACAGATGCACGATAATTACGAACAGAGATATGATCAGCATCTGAGTGATCAACCGGACTTTTGCGGGAATAACAGATCTTAACAGGGAAACGAAAAGACAACTGAACGAAGCCACGAACATCAAAGCGGCGCCCATTACAAGGGTCGGCTTAACATATGCGGTAACCGCAAGGGCTGAACAGACCCCCAGCGCATGACAAAGAATGGGGTTCTCTGTTGTTATGCCTTTTTTAAACTGTCCACATGTAGCACTGCATTTCATTGCGTATCTCGTATTTAGTATTTCGTATTGCGTATCTCGTGACTATTTTTTTTCACCTTGGACATTGGATATTCCTTGTTGGCTGTTGGATATTCAATTCGCCTTTTAATCCAGGAACACCTTGACCGCTTCTTTCACATCCTGCCAGTTAAATGAACTTTTCTTAGCCGCCGTTTGTGTCGCGGAAGCGTCTTCCAGCGACTCGCTTAATGCGACTTTTTTACCTTTAGCTATGGCCGGTATGACATTCAAAACCGCTACAGCGGTATCGTAAGCGATGTCGGGAGGACATGACAGCAGACTCTTATCGTTCTTTCTTATAGCTCCGAAAAAGTTTTCCAGATGAAATTGATGCGGGTTCTTGACATTGTACTCTTTCATATCTTTTGCCGCTTCAGCATCTTTATGGGTAAGCGCGTCTATCAGCGGAATGGCCATATGTCCGTTTTTCTCGACTCTTTCTACCTGGTCCATCCATGCCGGATATTCAACTCCCGCTTCAGGAACATAATAACACATGCCGGCGCCTTCAGAAATTGTGAGAGTGCCCTTGTCGCCCAGGAACCGCTCAAAATAATTCCCGAAACTGCTGGTGTTTAGCACCTGATAAAACGCTCTGGTACTGCCGTATTTAGTGTTGTATTCATAAATGGCCATAACGTCTTCATACCAGTCACGGTCGCTGTAGTAATCATTTCCGCCCACCGCCATGAGCGAATGAGGTTCGCTCCCCAGAAACCAGCTGAAAATATCTATCTGATGACTCCCCAGATCAGCTATCGGGCCGGCCGAATATTTCTTATACCAGCGCCAGTTCTTGAAATGATCCATATTGGCATAGCCGTATTTCGCCAATGTTTCCAAAGGAATTTCATATTTGGGAGACCATTTCATTTTTTCCTGGACCGGCCTGTTCCATTGCCCGTAGCAATTTTTTATTTTACCGCAAAGTTCACCGCTTTTTATTAATTCAAGCGCGTGTTTGTAAACAGGATTACTGCGCCGCTGATGCCCGATCTGAACGATCTGTCCGGTTTTTTCCGCCGCGTGAACAATTGTTTTCGCGACATCAAGACGATGCGACATTTCCTTTTCACAATACACATGGTGTCCCGCTTCCATGGCTGCTATAGCATGTTCCGCGTGGACCCAGTCGGGGGTGGCAACAATTACAGCGTCCAGATCTTTTTCCTTTTCCAGCATGACTCTGTAATCTTCGTATACGGCAACATCATGACCTCTTGCCTTAAGAGAGCGGGATCCGTAATTTTTGCTGAATTCCCATATATCGCATACCGCTTTGAACCGGATATTCGAGATTTTAATACTGTCGTTAATCAGGATCCGACCCTGCGCGCCTGATCCTATAATAGCAACATTAATATCATTTGCGGCTGTACCGCCGGTTTCTTTTGCGAACAGGTTTCTGTTCAGCATTATGCCGGCGCCGGCAGCAGCGCTTGCGCGCAGAAAATTTCGTCTATTCATTTTCCTTCTCCCACGTCTATTTTTCTTTATTTTTTTTAGACAGGATCTACAAGATCAACAGGATCTGGCAATCTTCGTCCCGGCAAGAAACAGCATATATTCGCTTCAGCGAATATTAAGCTGTTTCTTGTCTTACAATCCTATTCTATTAATCTTGTTAATCCTGTTAATCCCGTCAGAAACTCTCTCCTCCGTGCCTCCGTGGTTTCCTTCTCTTTCTTCCCAATTGCCAATTTCTTTCTTATCCGTTTCCATATGCCTACTTTGGCGGATGGACAATATTTTCCACTACGATTTACGGCACCTCATAATTTCTTTAATTTAATGTTTCTGTAGTAAACCTTACCGCCATGCGACTGTAACCCGATATAGCCGCTCTCGGCCTTCGCGAAATCCTGATATTTCTTAAACTTGCTTTTATTATATCTAGCATTCCAGTCGTCACTGCCGACAACAAAATCCGCGATTTTAACGTCATTGAACCAATATTGATAATGTTTGCCTTCTACCTTGATGTGAACTTTATTCCATTTATCAGCGCCTTTGAACGCTTTTAAATCCGTAGGGTAAAGACCATAACAGGCGCCCGCCGAATGAAGTTCCTGTGGTTTAGCCTTTTTACCGGCAACATTGTCCAATACCTGCATTTCGATAGCTGTACCCCAGGATTTCTTTGCGCCTTTTTGAACACGCACGAAAATACCGCTGTTGCCTTTAGGCGGAATTTTCCATTCGAGTTTCAATTCAAAATCCCCGAATTGGTTAGCAGTGATAATATCACCGCCATCTCCGCCGTTGCGTAGAAGTTCACCCGCTTTCACTTCCCAGCATTCTGGAACAGCATCAGCTTTATATCCGGCCCAACCGCTCAGATCCTTGCCGTTGAACAGCAGTTGCCATCCTTCTTTCTGTTCCTGTTCCGTGAGGGTATTTTGAATTCCGGCATCATCTGCGGCATATGCACTTATCGCAACAACACTTGAAATCAGCGCAACAAATATAAGTTTCTTAATCATGAACTTTTTCTCCTTATTACTATTTTTCCGTTTCCATCTGTGTGTATATCTGCGTCATCTAGTCCGCCACAGACGGACGGACGGGCAATCTTCTCTTTTTCTTAGCCTTTCCCTGTATCGACTAGATAATCTTTGGCAGTGGATCATCAACCAGCAGATTTGCTTCTTTATTATTAAGAAATCCTTTTTCTTTATCCCACTCCAGTTTCTGACCGGGAAATCTTTGCGCGATTGCGCCAATCAAACATAGCTCCGTCAGAGGCGCTGCATAATCAAAGTTGGACGCAGCGGGTTTTCCTCCTTTACAGGCCGTAATCCAACTACCGCAATGACCACCCTTGGGTCTCGGTAATGTTTTTGGCGGGAGTTCAGGCGCCAGTTCCTGCATCTTAACTTCGGGAATAATTCTGGCGCTTTTACAATGACTTTGCGCCATTATTGTTGAATCTTCACCTACAATGGCCGATCCTCCCACTGGGTTAGGTAGTTTCCGTTCTTTTTCCAGATGCTTTGGGTGCGGCGGCTTATTTTCTTCGCCGTCATACCATGTTAATTTAACTGGCGGAAAATTGCCGCGAGCAGGAAATTCCATCGTTATGGTTGAAGATTCCGGGAAAGCAACCTTACTTTCCCCTGAAGTCTCCGCCTGCACAGTCAGTGTTTTTGCATCGCCCAGATCCAACGCATAGAATGACGCATCCAGAATATGACAACCCATATCTCCTAAAGCCCCGCAACCAAATGAGTACCACCCGCGCCATTTAAACGGTAGGTACGCCGCATTGTATTTGTAATCTGTTATTCCAGCCTGCCAGAGTTTCCAGTCCAAATGATCCGGAACAGGTTGAGGATCAGGAAACTTTGTCATGCCCTGCGGCCAGATGGGTCTGTTGGTCCAGCATTGAACTTCTTTGATTTCTCCTATCAGGCCCGCCTGAATCCATTCCTTAATCATATAAGTTGCTTCAGCGGAATGTCCCTGGTTTCCCATTTGAGTAGCAACTTTCTTGTCCCGGGCCGCTTTCTTGATTTCACGCGCCTGCTTGATGCTATACGTCAGAGGTTTTTCTATATAAACATGCTTGCCTAATCCAATAGCGGCCATGCCAATCGGAAAATGAACATGGTCCGGGGTTGATATAACAACCGCATCAATTTCCTTATCCATCTTATCAAGCATTTTGCGGTAATCTTTGAATTTAGGAACATCAGGATGTTTTTCAAATATGCCGGATGCCTTGTTACTGTCAACATCACAAAGCGCCACAATATTTTCTTTGCTTACCCCGCTGACATTACCTTTGCCCTTGCCCCCGCATCCAACGCATGCGACATTCAGTTTCTCATTCGGTGACGCGTATGCCCAGCGCAATGGAAATGTTCCTGATAAAACTGCTCCTCCTGCGACCGTGCCATATATAAATCTTCTACGTGATAGTTTTGTTGTCATTTAACCATCTCCATTTTTAGTCGATTTTCAATCCGAACATCGCACCAGTTTCAGGTGATGCAACGCCGCGGCGCAAAGGGCGAAGCCGTATAACATACTGCAAACCCTTTGCAACAAAGGCGATGCGTTGCATGAAGCTGGCCTTCCTTGTCACGCCGTAGCTTTTGAGCAAAGGCGGACGGTGAACAAAACAGAAAAACTCGCTAAAATGTCCTGTTGCAAACCGTAGTATCTTTTCTCCATGTGTAAAACAGATAATAACCCATTGCCTGCCATAAACTTATCTAAAACTTTCTGTTTTGTTCATGCGATGTTAGGATTAGATCGCCTGTAACATACTGAACACCGTCAAGATAATGCTGAAGAACGGCGCTATTCGTTAAGATTGCGTTGTTGTGTCCGAGGGAAGTATAAAATACTCTTCCCTCGCCGAAACTATGTATCCACGCCACGGCATAATCGTTATCTTCACGTTTATTCTTTCCGCCAACCCTTCCAGCAGTTTTCTCATCACTCAGATCCATGCTGAGAAGAACATGAGATCTTTTCCTGGAGAACGGGTCTTTCTGCATATAAATCTCATCCTTTATTTTAAACCCTTCACCTTTAAAAGCCTTATTCAACGGATGATCCGGTTCATCCAGTTTAATCGCCCATGTTCCGCCGGCGGTCCATGGATGACCCGCAAACAGGCCGCCCATCATTTCCGCGGCTTCAGGCCAGTCATAAAAATTATCTACTGCCGCGTGAATACCCATAACGCCTTTGCCGCCCTTAACAAATTCAATGAATGATTTTTTATGAGCAGGATTCTCGAACTTAAGCTTCGTTGTATTGTTTAATACAATCGCGTCAAATTGCTTCAGATTCTCAGCGTCAAACATGGACATATCATCCGATAAAACCACGTCAAAAGCCTTTGTTTTCTCACTCATAATCTCAAAGGTCTTATTTATCGCGGATATGCTGCCGTGCTTCCAGCCCTGGCATAGCCAGAAAACAAGAATCTTTCTGGGCTTTACCGGCTCAACAGACACTGTGTCAGACATAGCCGCTATAACGGCAGGCATAATATCCGGCTTAGGTTTTTTGGGAGCTTTTTTTTTCTGCTGCTGAGCAAAAACGCAGAGTCCCCATCCCAACACGAGGGATATTATTACTACCCACAATTTATTCATTTTTCATTCTTTATCCGGCCGTTTTTTTTGACAGAATGAACAGAATGGACAGAATAAGCCCCTCATTTTTTCATTCTGTTGATTTTGTTAATTCTGTCTAATCTACAAATGGCGAACTTATTCGCCAAATGCTTCGTCAAAAGCGCGATCCGATGACGGGAATTGCAATGCTTTCACAAAATCACACGCTTCCGCCGCGCCATGCTCACGATCCATTGCCGCGTCTTCCCATTCAACGGAAAGAGGACCCTTATACTTCAGCGCGTCCAATGTTCGTATAATCTCTTCGAAATCAATTCCGCCCCGGCCAAGACTCCGGAAATCCCAGCCTCTGCCGGGTGTTCCGAAATTTAGATGCGAACCCAAAATGCCGGATTCACCATCAAGAGTCACCGCCGCGTCTTTCATGTGCACATGATATATCCTGTTAGGAAATGTCTGTAGAAACTTAACGGGATCAACCATCTGCCAGTGCAGATGGCTCGGATCGAAATTGAATCCGAACGCTTTACGGTTTTTAACAGCCTTTAACGCCCGCTTTGCCGTGACAATATCAAATGCTATTTCTGTTGGATGCACTTCCAACGCGAATTTCACGCCGCATTTATCAAATTCATCCAGAATAGGGTTCCACAGTTTCGCGAACTGCTGAAAACCTTTTTCTACCATTTCATCCGATACCGGCGGAAAACTGTAAATCAAATGCCAGATCGAAGAACCCGTAAAGCCGTTAACAACTTTTACGCCAATATTCTTTGCGGCCTTTGCTGTCAGCTTCATCTCTTTGATAGCCCACTTACGTTTCTTTTCCGGATCGCCATGACACGATTTCGGCGCGAACATATCGGACCGGTCATCGTTAAGATCACAGACAAGCTGACCGGCCAGATGATTACTGATCGCGTAACATTTCAGACCATAATCGGCCAGAAGATCCTTCCGGCTCTTAGCGTATTTCTTATCTTTAGCGGCGCGTTCAACTTCAACATGATCGCCCCAGCATGCCAGCTCCAGCCCGTCATAGCCCCAGCCGGCAGCTTTTTCAGCCAATGTTTCCAGCTTCAAGTCCGCCCACTGCCCTGTGAATAATGTAATAGGTCTCATGATACCTCCTGTGTGTTCGTTAATCGTTCTGTCAAAAATCATCCACTGCCATGGGGGTTAACTAGACATCCCTTTGAACACCCAATATCCAACAAGGAATATCCGATGTCCATCGGCTTGTCTACGGCTATGGCATCTTATTCTTCTTTGCTGTTTTAATGTTCTCAAACAGTATTAAAATCGTCTTTTCCCATCCATAAAGCTCAAGAACTTTCTCTTCACTTCATCATTGGATATTCCTTGTTGGATATTGGATATTTCTCCTGGTCTCCTTCTTCCCTTATCCGCTCAGCGCCCACCCTTTACGATATGTTTTTCTTATATATTGATCCGCCTCAGGGCAATTAGCCGCTTTCATGTTATCTTTATCCCATTCGATTTTTTTACCTGTACGGTATGCCACAAGCCCGAGCATCATTTGTTCTATCATTTTGCCGGCATAATCGAAGTTGCAGGAAGTTTTCAGATTACCCTTGCAGGCATTAATCCATTGTGCCTGATGATTACCCGACTTAGGAATAAGATCCTCTTTGGCGCGCGGCTTGTAATATGTCATATTTGCGCCATTGCCGTAAGGCAATATTATGCGTGACATGAAATCAGCAACAACGAATCCGGCAGAGCCCTTGAACATCGCGCCATGCTTGATTTCTTTCAGATTAATATAATCTTTGGGTGATTTCGGCATGGCGCCGCCCTGATACCAGCTCACGGTAATAGGATCACGCCAATCATTAGCCGGATGTTCAAAATGCATCTCCAACTCGACAGGTGAGACCTCGGGATTAACGGGCTCACCCCGCGCTTCTGCCGAAGCCGGAATACCCGCATCAACCACATTCCAGACAATATCCATAGTATGACTGCCCATATCGCCGACTTGTCCGGTACCGAAGTCCCAGTACATGTTCCAACTCAAACAATTTGAACCGGGAGCCTTACCTTTAAAATAACCGGGGTTGTAAGGGTGAAACTGTGCGGGCCCGATCCAAAGATCATAGTGAATATGTTCAGGCGGCTCGCCCAATGCCGGCAAATAACCGGGTTTGGGCAACTGACGACAGCCCCAGGCATACGCGGACTTCAGTTCGCCAATTGCACCGTCGTGAACCAGCTCACGCAACCGGTTAAAATTCTCATAGGCGTGGCGCTGAGTGCCAACCTGTGTGGCAATTTTATCTTTATTTTTCAGATACGTATTGCGGACCATTCGGGCTTCTTCCACGCTATTGGCCAGCGGTTTTTCACAGTAAACATGCAGGCCGCGATTCATTGCCCATGTAGAAATAAACGCATGTGTATGATCAGTTGTAGCGCAAAGAACCGCGTCTATATCTTTTTGTTCAAGACATTTACGCCAGTCCCTATATCGCCTGGCTTTTGGAAAAGTTTCGGCTGCAAGGGCCATGTTCTTGTCGTTAATATCGCACAGTGCAACGACATTTTCCCCTTTAATTGCCTTATGATGGCTTTTGCCTTTGCCCCATACACCGATCAAGGCTATATTAAGTTTCTCATTCGGTGAGTTACCAGCCGCGAGAAGTCCCGATGGAAGAATCGTAAGTCCTGCGCCTGTGATAGCACTGCTTTTTAAAAATGTTCGTCGTGTTAATTTCATAGTTTTATCTCCTTAATTAGCCGTTAAGGACCCAGCCTTTGCGGTATGTTTTGTTTATGAACTGATCTGCCTCCGGGCAGCCAACAGCCTTCATGTTATCTTTATCCCACTCAATTTTCCTGCCCACACGATAAGCCACAAGACCAAGCAGCATTTGCTCGATCATTGTCCCTGCATAATCGAAATTACAGGAAGTTTTAAGATCGCCTTTACAGGCATTGATCCATTGCTCTTGAAAACCACCCATGTATGGGATGATATCCTTTTCAAGACGCGGTTTGTAATATGTCATATTTGCGCTCTTGCCGTAGGGCAATATCATGCGGGAACCGAAATCAGCAACAACAAAACCGTTAGAACCTTTAAACATCGCGCCGTGAGCTATTTTCGTCAAGTCAACGAATTTACTGGGCGATTTCGGCATCGCGCCGCCCTGATACCAGCTCACGGTAATGGCTGGACGCCAGTCATTAGAAGGATGCTCAAAGTGAGCTTCAAATTTGTTTGGCGCGACTTCCAGGCTGACAGGATCCCCGCTGGCTTCGGCCGAAACCGGATATTCCGCATCAAGCGCGTTCCAGGCAAGATCCATAGTGTGACTGCCCATATCGCCTATCTGAGCGGTTCCAAAATCCCGATACGTGTTCCATCTCAGACAGCCGCCGAAATAGCGGCGATTGTAAGGATGAAATGGCGCAGGTCCAATCCACAGGTCATAGTTAAGCTCTTTGGGTGGTTCACCTTCCGCGGGCAGGTAACCGGTGCACTTATGTATACGGTTGCCCCATGCATACACGGACTTCAATTCGCCAATCGCTCCGTCTTTAATCAGCTCACGTACGCGGTTGAAATTCGGGCCAGCATGACGCTGAGTGCCAACCTGTGTAGCCACTTTGTTTTTGTTTTTAAGATAAGTGGTCCGGACCATTCGCGCTTCTTCCACGCTGTTAGCTAAAGGCTTCTCGCAGTAGACATGCAAACCGCGGTTCATTGCCCAGGTGGCAATAAAAGCATGGGTATGATCGGTCGTAGAGCAAATAACCGCATCGAGGTCCTTTTGTTCCAGGCATTTCCGCCAATCAACATACTGCCTGGCCTTCGGAAATTTTTTGGCGGCAACAGCAATATTCTTTCCATTAACATCACACAAGGCAACAACGTTCTCACTCGATGCTATAAGATGATGCGCCTTTCCTCTCCCCCCTACGCCGATCAAGGCAATATTAAGCTTTTCGTTAGGCGAATTTCCTGCACGAAGAATACCGGCCGGCAGAATAGTAAAACCTGCACCGATAATAGAGCTTCTCTTTAAGAACGAACGACGTGTAATTCCTGTTTTCATAGTTACATCTCGGGTTAATAGTTATAATTCTATTACATGTCTATCGACATCATAGAACATATACTCCCCAGAATGTATACACTGACCATATATGTTATTTGACTCAGGTTTGCTGGCAATTACTCGATAAAGGGGATTTTTATCCCAATTTTACCCATTTAGCGTTCATTTTCGAGGATTTCACTGCAGCGTCAATAAACTGCAGGCCCTTTACACCTTCTTTAACACCAGGGAAATCGAGTGCCAGAGGATCAGGCTTTTTCCGCTCAATGCTGGCCTGGATGGTATCAGCAAAATTGCAGTAATGATTCGCAAAAGCTTCAAGAAATGCTTCCGGATGTCCGGGCGGCAGACGGGTTGCCCGCGCCGCAGCCGCGCTCTTTGCTCCCACATATTCATTTCCGCGTTTCCAGATTTCAGTAGGTGCGTTCATGCGGTCCACATAGAGATAATTCGGATGTTCCTGGTCCCAGCGTAGACTGCAGTTCTCACCATATACCCAGACGGCCAGATGATTTTCTTCGCCAATCGAAACCTGACTCGCATGCAAAACACCTTTAGCGCCTTTATTGAAACGCAGGAGACAATTGCCGTCGTCGTCAAGTTTACGGCCTTTTATAAAACAGGTAAGGTCTGCGGCAATCTCTTTGATCTGCAGTCCGGAAACATATTCAGCCATATTCGCGGCATGCGTACCGATATCACCCATACTTCCGGCGGCGCCGGCCTGCTTGGGATCAGCACGCCATTCGGCCTGTTTCTGGCCCTCGCGCTCTATCGGTCTTGCCAGCCAGCCCTGCGGATACTGAACAACTACCTTAAGAATCTTACCCAGATCGCCTTGCGCAACCATATCACGGGCAAGTTTTACCATGGGATAACCAACATAGTTATGCATCAGCCCGAACACTTTTCGTGATTTCTTAACAATCTTTTCAAGGGCTTTAGCTTCCTTGAGATTGACTGTCATGGGTTTTTCGCACATCACATGAAAGCCGGCGTTCAGAAAATCACGTGCAATGGGAAAATGCCAGTTGTTCGGTGTGCAGATAGAGACAAAATCGATCCGGTCACCTTCCGGCAGAAGAGATTCCTTCTCAATCATATCCTTGTAGTTGTTGTATGTACGTTTACGGTCCACGCACAGTTCGCGTCCCATTTGTTTGCTCTTGCGCGGATTAATATCAAACGCGCCCGCGACCAGTTCAATTTTCCCATCCATACGCGCCGCCTTACGATGCACATCGCCGATAAACGCGTCCGGTCCGCCGCCAACCATACCCATTCGTAATTTTCTTTTCATGATGATTTTCCTCTTTTTCGATTGGTCGGGGCGGTGAGATTCGAACTCACGACATCCAGCTCCCAAAGCTGGCGCGCTGCCAGACTGCGCTACGCCCCGTTATGCAAACGTACTTTATATGCGATTCCAGTTAATCAATCAAATAGAATTACCGAGGAAGGGATGAGGGCTGAAACCTGAAAACAGAAACCTTTTCCAGCATAAATAGATTTTCAGTGTTTGATTTAGATTGCTATCATTAATATGATTCACTGCCAACAAAGCTAATAGCTCCAGAAAGGTGATGTATGAGCAGTTATTCCATAAACATACTATTATGTGTTTCTGTTTTGTTTTCCACTCTTGCATACGGCGAGAATGAGCCGTTGTACAAGGATACTGAACAGCCGCTGGAAAAAAGGGTTGATGATATTATTTCCAGAATGAATCGTGACGAGAAAATAAAAATGCTGGGCGGCAAATCTTTGTTTTCATCACCGGGCGTTCCCCGCCTGGGTGTTCCTGATCTGGAAATGGCGAACGGTCCCAGCGGTGTTCGGCCGGGTCCCAGCTTTGCTCCCAGCGGACAATTGCCGCACATACGCTCTACTGCATTTCCAAGTCCGATCAGTATGGCGGCTACCTGGAATCGACAATTGATTTACGATTCTGCTGTTTGTATTGCAAAGGAAGCTCGGGCAAAGGGAAAGAATGTTCTTTTAGCCCCAACTGTCTGCATTGTGCGGAACCCGTATGGTGGACGAAATTTTGAGAGTTACGGCGAAGACCCTTATCTTAATTCGGAAATGGTTATTCCGTTTACTAAAGGAGTACAGAAACAAGGCGTTCTTACCACTACAAAACATTTTGTATGTAACAATCAGGAATATAAAAGATTCCAGATTAATGAACATGTCAGTAAGCGTGCTATGCATGAGATCTATCTGCCGGCTTTTCGCGCGGCGGTAGAGAAGGGCGGGGCATTGGGAATTATGTCGGCGTATCCCAGAGTAAATGGCGTGTATTGTTCTGAAGATAAATGGCTTTTAACAGATCTTCTGAAAAAAGAATGGGGATTTAAAGGTTTTGTTGTATCCGACTGGGGCGCCGTAAAAAGCACTTTACCGACTTTACTTGGCGGGCTGGACCTGGAGATGCCCAGCCCGAACCATTTCAGGGCGGAACGTATAGTCGGATTTCTGGAACAGGGCGAAGTTTCGCAGGATATTATAGATGATAAGGTAAGGAGAATACTGCGCGCTATTATTGCTTCCGGATACCTTGATAATCCTGATATATCCAGGGGCGTTACGGTGGATCATGATGCCTCGCGCCGGCAGTCATTGAACGCTGCAAGGGAAGGGATGGTTCTTTTGAAGAATGACGGTGGATTATTGCCGCTGGACAGAAAAAAGACAAAAACACTTGCGGTTATAGGACAGAATGCCCGGCACCTGCGCTGGGGCGGCGGCGGAAGTTCGATAGTTGTTCCAACCCGTTATATCAGTCCGGAAAAAGGTTTGCGGCAAATTGCGGACGGAGTAAAAATTGTTTTCGCGGAAGGATATCGTCTGCATAAAGAAGAATGTCCTGTGCCTGCCTCGTACTTTGTTTCCGATCCCGGCTTGAAAGCGGAATATTATTCCAACAAAGACTTTTCGGGAAAACCGGAAATAGTTGAACAGGCCGAACATGTAAGTTTCGGCTCTGTGCCCGCGAGCGCGCTCTGGAAGGACTTTTCCGTACGCTGGACGGGTAAACTTATACCGCCGGAACCTGGAAAATACAGAATAGCCGCGTGGTCTAACGCTAAAGGGAAAGGATCGTATAAAGTATGGCTGGATGGTGAAGAAATGCCGCCGAAAGAGACACGTCCGACATTTCTAACATTTAACGGCAGTAACTCTGTTGACTTTAAAATGGAATATTCGGGAACGGGTAAAGTCTCGGTCAAATTGCATGTGTTCAAAAGCGGCGATCTTGTCAGGGAAGCAAAGGCAATTGCGCGCTCCGCCGATGCGGTACTCTTCTGTGCCGGATTGGGCCCCGGAACCGAACATGAAGGTGGTGATCTGGAGAGCATAGAGCTTCCGGAAGATCAGGTTCGTTTGATCAAAGAGATAGCGGAGATTAATCCCAATATTATCGTCGCGTTAAATAATGGAACATCACTTCTGATATCTGAATGGATAGATACTGTGCCGTGTTTAATAGAATCGTTTTATCCCGGACAGGAAGGCGGCAGGGCATTGGCGGAGATTATTTTCGGTGATGTTAATCCGTCAGGGAAACTGCCGTTTTCCTTTTTTGATAAATGGGCCGACTGCCCTGCTTCAGCAACTTATCCCGTTAAGGATAATGGATTGGACATGGACTATACGGAAGGTATTTACGTTGGATATCGTTACCTGGACAAGAATAATATCGAACCTCTTTTTCCTTTCGGACATGGCTTAAGCTATACAGACTTTGAATATAGTAAGGTGGAAGTTCGGCCTGAGAAGATTAAAATTGGCGAAGAAATCATCGTAAAGGTTAAAGTGAGAAATACTGGCAAAGTAGCAGGCTCGGAAGTAGTACAGGTTTATCTGGCCGATGACAAATGCAGTGTTGATCGTCCACCCAAAGAGCTTAAAGGCTTTGAAAAAGTATTTCTGGGAGCAGGCGAGGAAAAGACTATCGAGATACCAGTAGACGCAAGTGCCATGAGATTCTTCCATCCGGACAAAGCCGAATGGGTAACCGAAAAAGGGACTTTTACAGTTCTGGTAGGCAGCTCATCCAGAGATATAAGGGGAAAAGACTCTTTTAATGTCAAATGATGTGTCTCAAATAGCTCACTATTTGGGCTACAAGGGTAAAGTCTTCACTAGTTAAGCGGTAACGAATTTTGTACACTCACCCATTTCTTGTAGAATTAATATTTATTCGGGAGGTAGAAGAATGACTATTAGACGACGAGAATTTCTTAAGATATTTGGAGCTACTGCCGCAACTATATCCTCTGCATTTGGTGCTGCCGCGGGTAGAACAGGTAAGCCAAATGTCCTTGTTGTTCATGCGGATCAGTGGCGATATCACGCAATGGGTTGTGCTGATAACGCTGACAAGAACGTACGGACACCAAACCTGGACAAGATGGCACAGGAAGGTGTGAATTGGTCACGATCCTATGCTGTAAGTCCTGTATGCACACCCAATCGCGCGGTTTTTATGACATCACGGTATCCGCATCAAACTGGAATGTTTCACAATGACCTTCAGCTTCCACCTACTGAAAAAAACTGCATCGCGGATACGTTCTCGTCCGCCGGCTACAAGACTTGCTATATCGGTAAATGGCATCTTGATGGACCACCTAAGTCTGGTTATGTACCCAAGGGATGGAGGCGCCACGGCTTTCAGACGTTTGTGGGATTCAACAGAGGTCATTCTTATGATAGTTCACCTACGTTTGATGATGATGGAACCAAAGCTTCCGGCTATAAACGTAAATGGGAGCCCACAGCACAAGTGAATACGGCTATTGATTTCATGAAGCAGAACAAGGCAAGGCCTTGGTTCGTCTTTCTGTCATGGGGCCCCCCGCACGGCCCTTACAAGAGTCAGCCGGGATTCGAGTACACGTCGAAAGATATTGTCCCACGCCCCAACGTAGGAAATGGCGAAGACATTAATAAATTGGTGCCGTATTTCAGCATGTGCTCTGCTCTCGATCATGAATTCGGACGCCTGATGAATGCTTTGAAAAGCATGGGCGTTTCGAAGAATACCATAGTCCTTTTCACTGCTGATCACGGTGATATGCATGGTAGTCATGGCAAAAGGCACAAAAATTTCCCTGAAGAAGAGTCGGCACATATTCCATGTCTCATGCGGTTTCCATCCAGGGTCAAGGATGGGCAGAAAATATCTGTGCCCATAAGTACGGTGGACTATATGCCGACATTGCTGGGTTTGTGCGGCATTACTGTTCCAGGCACTTGTGCCGGCATTGATAAATCGGATCTGATGCTGGGCGGAAAACAGGACTCTGAGACTTCTATATACCTTGTGCAGAATCACAAGGGTACGCATTGGCGTGCAGTGGTGAAAGGAAGATACAAATATTTTGTGCATTCGAATGACTCAGATGAGAAGGATCCGCACCTCTTCGATCTGGATGCGGATCCGTATGAACTGAAGAACCTTGTTAGTGACACAAAGAGCAAGTCTGTTCTGTCTGACATGCGAAAGGAATATGAAGGATGGCAAAGCAGGTTGAAAGACGTGTTTCCAAAAAAATCTCCGAACCTGGCTAAGCCCAGTTACACGGCTTGAGAAAATAAAGAAAAAATTGGGTAATAAAAATGAATAGACGCGATTTTTTGAAGACAGCTGGTACTGCAGCGATAACACTGGCCATGGGTACTGGCGTTACCGCCGCGAACCTCACGGACAAGCCGAACATTATCTATATCATGATGGACGAGTGGGGTTACTTTGAGTGGTCGGCAATGGGTCATCCCATATTGCAAACACCAAATATCGATAAAATAGCGGCAGAAGGAGTCCGCTTTACACAGTTTCTTGCAGGGAGCAGCGTGTGTGCCCCCACGCGAAGCACACTTATGACCGGTCAGCATACCGGCCATACAACCGTTCGGTCAAATGGCGGCAGAGCGCCATTGTGTGCTGATGATATTACCGTAGCCAGAATCCTCAAGGACGCCGGCTATGCAACCGGTGGATTCGGTAAATGGGGATTGGGCGATGCAGGCACTACGGGCGTACCAGAGAAACATGGTTTTGATACTTTTTTTGGCTACTACCATCAGGGTCATGCGCATACATACTATCCAAGATACCTGCTCCGTAACAGCAAGAAGGTGCCGCTGGAAGGGAATACCGGAGACTATCATGAGGGCAAGACTTTTTCTCATAGCCTCATCCATGCGGAAGGCCTGAAATTTATCCGTGAAAACAGAGCTCATCCATTCTTTGCGTATCTTCCATGGACACCTCCCCATGGTCAATGGTGGATGCCTGAGGATGATCCGGCATGGCAGAAATACAAGGACAAAAAATGGAACGCCCCAAACCAGAAAGGCAAGTATGACGTTCCGATTTACGCAGCAATGGTCGAAATGGCTGACCGCCAGATAGGCGAGATACTGGCTCTTCTGAAAGAACTGGATATCGACAAAAAGACAATCATATTTCTATGCGGCGACAATGGCGGAAAGCCCTATTTCTCAAGCAAAGAACATCGGCATGGTTTTTTCGCCCCGAATCTGAATCCCGAGACAGGCGAACGCTTCCGGGGGGGTAAAGGCAATTTCTTTGAAGGCGGTCTAAGGATTCCTTTCATTGTCAGGTGGCCGGGCAGAATCAAGCCTGATACTGTTTCGGACCACTTGGGCTATTTCCCTGATATTATGCCTACCCTGGCAGAACTGGCCGGCTCAAAGCCAGCCAGACAAACTGATGGCATTTCAATCGTACCGACTCTGCTTGGCGAGGAGCAAGCCGGACGGAAACAGGAACAACATGAATATCTGTATTGGGAAGACCCCGAGAGCTGTGCTGTCCGAATGAAGAATTGGAAATCTGTCAAACCAAGAAAAGGAAAACCGTTTGAACTCTATGACTTAAGTAAGGACCTGGAAGAGAAGCACAATATTGCAACGGAACATCCAGACATTCTGAAGAAGATGATGGCTTATGCGGACAAGGCTCATACCCCACGACGCAAAGGCAAGGTTCTTGATGCGTCATTAGGATTCAAGGGACATAAAGAAGATTAGATAGAGAAACCAAAGAAGCCCGGGAATATTCGATCGTTCGGGCAAAGCCGAATGGATAAGCGAAAATAAGAGGAAAGAATTTTTTCAGAGTAAGATAATGAATAATAAGAAAATAGTTTTGATCGACGGTTATAACGCTATACATAAAATCCCTGAACTTGAAGAGATAGTGGATAAAAACCTTAAGCAGGCAAGAGAAGGACTGAAGCGGTATTGCAGTCGATGGTTGAGCAGCAGAAAAGATGTATCGGAATTTATTATAGTATTCGACGGGCGTTCTCAATTCAGCGGCATGGGTTCCATGTCTGAAAAAAACATCAGAGTAATATTTACGGAGGATGGAGAAACGGCTGACGAACGAATCATAAACATTATTCAGGCGTATGGCGGAAGCCGCCGATATATAGCAGTATCAAACGACAATTTTGTAAAACGCGGCGCCAGTCTGGAAGGCGCACAAATAATGTCGGTAAGAGAATTTCTGAATTCTTTTAAAAAAGGTGTAATCAGCAAAAAAAACACCCTGGAAGAAGAGCTTACGCCAGCCCAGAAAAAAACTATCAATGATGAACTGATGAAAGAATGGGGTTAGCACCTGAATATGAGGCCTGATAAAAAGCGCCCTATAAACTTCAATGTGCTTCCCGGGACATAGTTGACACTTTATACCGGACACATGGTTTACACTTTTTATATACATGTTTTATATTACCTTGTCTAGTTTGATTCCGAAAGGATCCTCCTTCGGGGCAAATTTCATGCTGTATTCATCGAAGTATCCTAGGTGGTAGTTCATGAAGTAGACTGACCATATATGGTCATCGGCCTCCTGGAGATGCATTATACGCTAAAGTGTAAACCATGTGCCCGGAATGAACTGTAAAGGATGTGCCCGGTATGTACCAAATTGGCGGAGAGGGCGGGATTTGAACCCGCGGTACCGGTTAAGGCACACACGCTTTCCAAGCGTGCTCATTAAGCCACTCTGACACCTCTCCACTACATGTAAATTCTCTATAATTTGTTCCGAATCTAGTTTTATAGAGAATTCCATCTGAACAAACAAGCCTCATTCCTTCCATCCCCGAATTCTTGACTTTTGTTTTACGCTTGCGTATCTTGGGCCATCCCAAAGGCTTGGTAAAAGCATACGGCGGCGTAGCTCAGTTGGTTAGAGCAGTGGAATCATAATCCACTTGTCCGGGGTTCGAGTCCCTGCGCCGCCACTTT
>JBHORK010000036.1:0-23541 GCA_042565725.1 Verrucomicrobiota bacterium | reverse complement strand
ATTGGTCGATCCATTGGTACCGCCAAGCCACATGAGCTTTGATTCAGCATCACTCGACAATGCCTGTACCAGTGAACCGAATTCATCCGCGTCATGCCCGCTGTGCTTGATGATCTTGAATATCGAGTTCGTGTCGTTCGGGTCCGTGCCGCCCGCGTATTCGCCGAAGTTAGACAAGCCGTCCCCATCCGCGTCTGCCGAAGCATTGCTGTTTGTCGCACTGCTCGAGTTGACAACTTCCCAGCCGTCAGGCATACCGTCGTCATCACTGTCCGGATCGCCGGGATTGGTCCCGTAAATATTTGTTTCATCACCATCACTTATCCAATCACCATCTGTGTCAACAAAAGGCACCCTTGGCCATTCAACTACGCTGAACGTGTAATATGACGGGTAATTGGTTATAGCCGTGCCTGTGTCCCATAATGTGACTTGGCTGGTGTCTGTAAGTTCGAGATTGATTGGCCGCTCATTGGCACAAAACGAGCTCTCGCTCATAATTGAAACGTTGCTTATCGAGCTTACCGCATTGATGGATTCTGTCCATTCGTAAGGCGACTGACTGTTTGCCGCGCGGGTATTCTTTATATGCTGAACATTCATGCCGCATAATGGGTTAGTCTCGGTGTTCTCCACTATCCACGCTACGAGCGGGTGACCATTAGCGCCGACCTCACGCCGGAATGTCAGTTTGTTGGTATCACTGAACCATACCTGGGCCCCTATATTCAGCCGATTACCGGCTCTTGCCTGAACATGCATGAACGTGCTGTTTGTCGCAACCGGTGTAATGACTTCTACTTCGTCGTTACCAACATTGGTTATTGAATGTTCAACGCGCTGTACGTCAGACCATTTAAAGCCTGTAAATTCCACTATAGCATAGCTCAAGCTACCGGCCCTGTTCGATGATCGTTTGAAAACCGGCTGTTTGGATGAATTCATCTCAGAGATAAGAGCCATTGCCTGGGGCTCGTTAGAGGGGCGATTTATGCCTGCGCCTGTAACAAAAACCACCACCCTGTTGGTATCCGATATGCTGTTTACTGCAGCGCCTATCATAGTATCACTGCCGTTAACAAGCGTGATCCTGGCCTGGTCACGGACTATTATCTCGTTTGGTCCGTTCGTTATGCCCATGTATTCTATGAGCTCCCATGATACCGCGCATGAGTCAGTTGACTGATACCTCCTGAAATCAACGGAATCAGTCAGGTTTCCAGGGTTATTAATCCAGACCTCATGTCGTCTTGAGTAGTGGGTCGCTCCTGTGGCACTGCCGCCGCCGGAATGGTAGGTGTTTACCAGCCGGATAAATGCGTTGGAGGTGGATGAATCGGGGCTCAGCGTATAGTCTACGTTGTTGGAAAGGGTTATTATTGCTGTGCCGATTTCCTGCGTAAAAGAACCGCGATGCACTTTAAATTCAGAAGGGTATAACACCTGCACAACTGCGGTAGCCACTGGACTGTAAAGTTCTCCATCATATGCTCTGTAAGTAAAGCTATCCATCCCGGCAAACCCGAAATCCGGATCATATATAAATGAGCCGTTAGTATTCAACGCAAGAGTCCCGCTAGAAGTCGTTGTCTCTATAACCGCCGTCATTGGCTCGCCTGACGGTTCTGTATCATTACCCAACACGCCAGGAACAGAATGCGAAAGCTGAGTGTTTCTGTTCACAACGTATTCGTCGGCAATAGCTATCGGCGCAGTATTAGTAACAAACAATACAACCTGCGCGAGATTACTGTCCAGACCATCACTGACCCAGTAACTGAAACCGTCCGGACCAGTATAAGTGTCGGGATAATAAGTAAATGAACCATCAGCAGACAGGTTAAGAACACCGTTCACCGCGTTACTGGCCAGAGAAGCTGTCAGAGGATCACTGTTACTATCAAAATCGTTAACAAGCACACCGGGCGCATTAAAAGAATTGGTAACGTTTCTTGCAATCACATAGTTATCGTTACTGGCAACAGGCGGAATGTTTTCTACTAAAGTAACAGTCGCTTCAATACCGCTGTTATTACTGTCACTGGCCATATATTCAAAAACATCCGTTCCCCATCCTGCCCCGTTAGTAGGCGTATATTCAAATGATCCATCTCCATACAAAACAAAAGTGCCATTAGAGGGAAGCTGATAAATCACCGCGCTCATGGCATCGAGTTCAACATCCACATCATTTGTCAGAACACCTGGCGCCGCATTACTGTACATCGCCGCGCCGCTGGGTACACGTATTTCATCATCAAACGCTGCCGGCGCCCAGTTGGTGGGCGGTGGTGTTACATCAGGAATGGAGCTTACCCCATTACTGGTTATTGAAGCGCCGTTACTGACAGCCCAGCTCACATACATCTGCGCTGATTCACGGCCAGGAATCCATGCCCACTGATTCTGGGGAGCCGCCCAATTGGTCCAGTGCCTTATGTCTATATCCGTATGATAATTCCTGAACCCATCAGCAGAGCCATCAGCCTCGCTGGCAATATTATTATCAATAGCTCCGCCGCTGCTCATCCCTGCAACATCCATCACAACAAGTGAATAAGGATCTCCGTTCGTACTGATATTCAAAGGAACCCTGGTGTACAGAACATCCCGCAGCCAGGCGACATGAAAATCACGTATTCCGCACTGTGTGTGACCATGCGGATTAATATGAATAAACGCTGTGGCTGCCTGATTAACGTTCTGAAAAGCCTGCTGACACCACCGTCTCTGATTTACACGCCTGTTAATGCCTTGGTGATCGTCGGTATAGGAAGCATGCAGAAGCATGGGTACATCCGGCACAGGTTCCGGGTATGTAAGAGGATGCGAAGTATCAGTCGAAGAATGATCCATCATGACCGCAATCGCACGGGGTTTGTTGGCTCGGGCGCTATTGGCCGCCGCTCTTCCGCCAGCCGATAAACCCTGAACAACAGTGCACGCATGTTCAAGTTCTTTGCGGCCTGTAACAATAACAGCCTGATCCAATAGGTTCTGAGGTGTCATGTTGGCATAATGAACATCTGTCTCAGCGAGAAAATTAGAATACGTGCATTCGTTAAGCTTTTCATCGTAACGGCCGTGGTATGCGTAATGAGTCATACCACGTATGGGCATTGACCTGCCCATGAAAGCGCTCATGCGCAGAAGATTTGTCGTGGACCCACTATGCACAATCGTATATTCGCGCCATAACCTGCCCGACCCATCATAATACAATCTTCCACTCGATGCTTGCGTTGAGACCGTAACGAGACACACGCTCAACACTGATAACATCCGGATACAATTCTTACGTGTTATTATACTCATTTTGTTCGGAACCGGCACCTTCAGATTCTGAGGATAAAAATACAACTATAAGCGATTAATTGTATCTGGATTTCAACTGAATTTCAAGGAGCAATCAAGGTGAGGAAAGCGATTGCGCTGTGGCGCAACCAGCGTGGAGTAATGGAGTTATGGAGTACTGCAAAAAGGCCATTCCCCCACGGATGTGTTCATTTCGTTAGAGTTTTTATGGATAAAAAAGTTTTTTGACTTATTTTCAGTAAATTCCTCCCGAAAACGCCTTGATGCGGGGATGTCTTGCGAAGAATAAATTTTTCTCGATTTACTTCATATCCTATGAAGCTTAATTGCTATATCAAATTCATCGGCTTTGAGCTCTATAACTTCAGGATTCGCTCAATGACTGCAGCATGTTAGCCTAAAGGCCTTATCTCTCCAATCTTCCCTTTACTCCAAGGCTACAACAATCCATCCGATTCGCTTACAGCGCAATCGGCTCACTTACCGGTCGCTAATTGCATCAATTTCTATCTCAAAGAGAAGATCATCCCGGCAGATATCGGCATGTGCTATGGCGAACGAAAGAGCCGGCAGCCCTTTTTCTTTGCGGTATTCTTCCAGTAACGGCACATCCTCTATATTCTTAAAATAGGCAATGGTCCTTGTTGTATTCTGCCAGCCCATGTCTCTTGACTTCAGAATAGCATCGACCACTTCCATGGTACAGGCAATCTGTTTTTTCGTGTCACCAATATGTATCGTCTCCCCACCCGGCGCAATACTGGCTGTGCCGGATATAAGCAATTGGCGGTAATCGGGAACAGTAATTTCAACTCCCCGACTGAAAGAGCTCTTATAGTCAATAGCAGAACATTGAAGAGGTGACGATACCGCACTGATATTAAAATGACCATTTTTACTCTTGATAGCGAGAACATCGGCAACAAGCGCGGCGCCTGCCGGGTTAGACACGCCGATCCCGGTACTGGCCGGAACCACAGCGTCAAACACGCCGCGATCATTGAAGAAATCACTTCTGGCTTTATTAAATTCATCATACCATGAAAGAATACTGTCTATGTACAGCCATGTACGCGCCACATCGGAAAAATCCATGTCGGCAATTCTCAGAGCTGCCTCTATTCTCTCAAATATTTCCCGAGCCTGCTCCTCTTTTGTGCGTGAAATATCGGTTGGCAGTATATCTCCCAGCAGACAGTACCTGGCTTCTTTGTCTTCGAAACAACTGCCTACCGCATGACCATCCAAACGTACAGACTGAACAGAAGCCCCGGAAATCGCACATGCCTGCGTGCCGGTCAAAGATGTGCCCGACGCTCCATCACCCTGAATCCACGTTATGGGCCAGGTGATATTTCCGTTCATGCGTTTAATTTCCGGTATGTATTGCTCATGAAGCTCACAGCCGCCGAAAACATATTGTGTAATAATTTTTGCGTTTTTTTCGCGAACAAAATCCAGAATAGTCTCAAACATCAAGGAAGGCCTTCCTTCCGAGGGATGAGCTGTCAGGTGATATTTAGTAAAGCCGGGTTTGGATACAGACACAACATCCAGCTTGGAAGAAGAGCTATGTTCTCTTTTTATCATAATCAAATAACGTATTAACCTTCGTGTTTATTGTGACAGAATAAACATTACAAGATCATTCATGTCTTTTTCTGAAAGGCCACTGGTTCTCCCGTGTTTGTTGTCTTTATTATATTTTGTAAAAATTTCTTTTATAGTCGCGGCACGGCCATCAATCAGAAAAGGCGCTGTTCTCCAGCTTTCTATAATTGTAGGAACATCAAACGCTCTGTTCTTTTCCTCCCTTTTTCCCGTACCTACATCATACTTTCTCAAGTCGGTATACAATGGCGCCGGATGACAGCCGGCACAGCCTGCCGTTTCGAAAATCTTTTCGCCGCGTTCTGCAGATTCACTTAATCTGCCGTTTACCAGATAAGGACTCGGTACCGGCTTAAGTGACTTGAGATATTCATCAATGGCTTCCGCATCTTCTTCCGGTCTGATCGCAAATTGGATATATCTGATTCCCGCGCGAACCGCTGTCTCCGCCTTATCACGTATACCCGTTATCATGACAGGCGGTGTCTTGTGTGACAAAAGAAGACTCTTCACCTGCCGTGGATTCCCTACCCCGTCATTAAGCAGATCCCAGTTCAACCCGTCCGCCCGCACATCGGGATGACAGCTTGCGCAGCTCTGCCAATGCTGAAAACACAGAGATGCGTCATTGAAAAACATCTCGCCTTTACGCACTTTATCCAGAGACTTTCCTGCGCCCAGAGCGATTGATCGCGGCTGGGGCTGTAACGAGGGATTAATATCGATTATACCAATCGTATCACTGAAATATTCCGTCACATATACCTTTGACCCTATAACAATCAGAGCACGCGGGCCATTGCCTGTCAATTTCAGTCGCCGCCGCATTCCTTTAAGAAAACCCAGATCGTTGGAAATATTATCCTTCTCCCGTTCGGCAAGCTTTTGCAAAAGTTGCTGTTGATCTATCACGCTGATTTCATGTGTGCCGGCATGCGCAACGCAGATATATTTGCCGTCATCCGTGCAGGCCACGCCCCATGGATTCGCGGCCCCTTCATTAACATCGTCAAGCAATACGGTGTTTATGCGTTTTTTCTTGAGCGCGTCAATAATTGTAAGCGCATTGGTATTCATCCAGCCGCGATCCAATTGCGTGGTAGGGACCTGGTACCGCGCCAGTATGTGAGTAACATAAATCGTTTTCCCGTCGGGTGATACGCATATACCGCGAATTCCGGTTGATCCGTTAGGAAGCTGAATAACAGAACAAACTTTATTACGCTCAGTATCGATAACTGAAACTACCGCCGCCAGAAAATCACCATCAGCGGCGCCTGCCGCCAGATGATTAGCTACAAAAAGAAATTTTCCGTCCGGAGTTAACGCCGCGGCAACAGGTTCCCGTGTTACAGGAATTCTTGCAGTCTCTTTTCCGGACCCCAGCGCAATTACTGAAACGTTATTATTGAATCGATTGCAGACATAAAGCGTTTTACCGTCCGGACTGATAACAGGCGAAACAGGTGTATGGCCAACCGGAATAGAAGCACTGATTTTTTTATCGGCAAGGCTGATTATATGCACACGCCCATCCGGTGAAGCGCCCGTAACAAAAAGAGAAGACGCATCACGCGATAAAACTAATCCGCCCGGTCTATCCGGCAAAGAAATACGCTGAACAATCTTGCCCTGTGCAACATCACACACGGCAACCCGATTTGCCGTATGTTCCGCCACATAAATTCTTTTACCTTCTTTATCTGCGGCCAGATCAATAGGCGAAGAATAATCACACAGCCCGGCACTGGCAAACAGGACAAAGAAATACGCTGCTGCCAAACCAAGCTTTAACACTGAAACATTGTTATTAATCATAGAAAATCAGTCCATAACGAAGGAATTATCACCTTATCTTCTCATAAGAGGAACACCTGTCCGGAAGAGGATTTGACAGGGTATTCCGGTCAGTGATGAAAAAGTATAGAAACCATAGATGAACACAGGTAAACGCGGATAAATCAACTACTCGACAGTTAACAATCGATAACTGCGTACCGGCCTGTTCTGGTACATCAATTCTGCAATTACCTCATATTCACCTGCGGCTGACGGCGCTTTGAATGTCGTTTTTATATCGCTCCGCGCGACTCCGTCAACAACCGCATCCAGATTTCGAGTATCCAACACTTTATCGCCTTTTAACAACGACACCTTTACCTTGCCGGCCCATTTCTGCTCATCAATATCACTGATTACCGCTATCGGCACATCAATGTTTTCGCCGGGTTTGTATGTCGGCTCCCATAGATCAATCATCAGACCTACCGGCGAGAAAGCATCACGCACGTACTTGATGAAATAAGGTCCAAATTCTGCCTCTTCCAGATTTATAAAATTATCGGAAGTCTCTCCTTCTTCAGGATCGCTGTAGCCCAACCCGCAAAAATGCATAAGCGCTGTCAGGTTGCGGCAGGAACGATAAGACTCGGTTATCATTGCCAGGTAACGTCCATATCTGTCACGACGCTGTTCCTCTGTTCCTCCAGGACCAAACCACGCATCGTAATGTTTTTGCGAAAGTTTTGTAGGTGTACCGTCCCTGTTAAGCCACAACCAGCCGTATTCATTAATTGAGACATTCTGAAAGCCCCTGGGGCTTCTCCTGTTCAATGTCCTCTGATTCTCAGCTATCTCAGACATCCTTTTACCGCCGGGAAACATGAACGGGTAAGCATGCTTTTCGGAAAAGTCACTCATATCCATCCTGTATTCCCATCCAAAATCCCACGGACGGTTGGATCGATCTTCACCGCGAACACGGGCAACCGCATCATACAGGATACCATGACTGTATGTCTCATTCTGACAATCCCATACAACAACACTGGGATGGTTCCATCGTTCGTGCATCCAGGCCCTGAAGCAGGTAACAAGTTTGTCCGCGGTCAGATAATCCGGCCAACTCGCTCTCAGCCATATAGGATATTCGTCCTGAAACAAAAATCCCTCTTCATCCGCAACTTCGTACCAGACTTCAGGCAACAAACCTATGCAAACCCGGCAGCTGTTCCAATTCATTGACTTGAATGATCTGATAACTTTGCGCGCCCATTCCTTGTCCCAGGGAAGTCCCTTGCGATTCTTATCCTCAAAAAAGCGGTACATACAGATGTTCGTTCCCCGAAGAGGATACTTCTTACCATTAAGAACAGGTAACCCGGTTTTCACATCCACACTGAAGCTTCTCAAACCAAATCTTGTGACCGTGGTATCTGTATTGGCATATACATACGCAGATTCTTTTTTGCTTTCTGCTTTAGTCATCTTACCGGGCTTCTTACCTACGGTAGAACATGTAAGTTCGAGCTCATAAAGGAACGGATCTTCAGGCGACCATAAATGCGGCCTCGGTATCCGCAGCCAGCTATAGCTTCTGCATTCATGACCAGCCAGAATCTTATTGCGATGATGTCTGAAATTACCGGTACTGAAGACACCTTTGTTCGCAATCTTCCCGCTTTTAGCCTCCCTAAGAACATAATTGATCCTGAAATAGTTATGAGATCCGAATTCTCTCGGATAAAACAGTGTGGTCTCAACCATCAAACCCTCTAAATCGCCTTTTGGACATATCTGCACATTTTTTATGTATAAACGGCCGTGAAGAATCAATTCTACGGAATCAAAAATACCGGGAATATATATTTCTTTTTCAACGTCATAACCGTTCGGCATCTCCTTAACCAGCTCATGCTTGAAATGGGCGCCCACGCGAACAACAAGTTCATTTTCAGCGCCATTACCTTTTAAGGCTTTCTTTACATCAAAATACAGCGGAGTAAAGTTCCTGTTGCCGTCACCAATATGTTTTCCATTAAGATAAACACTGCAGCCGTATTTAACTTTGTGAAACTTAAGACGGGCCACCTCGGAAATATCGCCATCTACAGAGAAGGTGCGCCGATACCAGAAAGACTGCCTGAGTGACGGGCTGTTAGTAGTGCCGACCTCCTTAAAAGCGGGCACTGCCAGATCCACCAGGCCGGGAACGGGAACTTTGCGTTTAAAGTTGTTCTTGGCGGGTACAGTTGTATCATCACCCTGACAAATCTGCCATTGGCCGTTAAGATTCAGAACCCGTCGCAAAGGAATGCTTTCTTTCGCCTGAACGCCGCTCACACTAAACAATATCAAACAAACCGCCGCAACTATCACATTCAGCAACTTCATCCGTTTCCTTTATTTACTTTTCTTTGCAGAAGCCAGACTTCTAGACTGATCCTTACTTACATCAGCGACAACCCTGAAACCAACGTTATACACTCTTCTCCATGCCGGATAACTTAAGCGGAAAGATGACACACAGCGTTTCGGCCTGTCATAAAATGATCCGCCGCGCGCAACTTTCCTGACATTTGATTCGCCGCTGTTTCTGCCGTCATCTTCATTATACGGATACGGCATATATGATGAACGCACCCATTCAGCTGCATTTCCATGCATATCATGCAGGCCCCACGCATTAGGCTGATAGTAACCCACCGGCATCGTTTCCTGGCCATGGTCACCATACCGTCCATCACCTAACCGCCACCCAGGTGGGCCTTTTTTACCCTTTAACAACATCAACGCTCTGTCAGCAACATTGGCGTACTTTGAGAAATCAGCATCTATTTCCCCATAGAACAATGGCGTATCCGTACCGGCACGACAGGCATATTCCCATTGCGCTTCTGTCGGAAGCTCAAACTTCAAACCTGTTTTTTGCGATAACCATCTGCAGAACTCAGATGCACGCTCCCATGACACGCGCACGACAGGCTGATCAGCCTTATTCATAGGAACGCCTCTATTCCCCTGATCCTTACCCATCGGATTCAAATATCGACTATCGTGTTCAGAATCAAAAAGTTTATACAAACGATTATTAATCTCGAATTTTGCCATCCAAAACGGCTTTTCTATAGTTACGGGATGGATGGGCTGTTCGTCTTTATAGCCGGCCGAACTGCCCATCGCAAACTTACCAGCGGGTATTAAAACAAGATCCAGTGTGACAGGTTTTCCATTTCCATCCTTGCCCAGCTCAATTGAATAAGTTGTATTCCTGCCTGCTTTATCCTGACGACGTTTTGCTTCATTCGCGTTGAAAGGCCAGCCGGCTATTTTGACATTCGCATGTTTCGCAGGCTTTTCTTTTTTTGGGCGCTACCGGTTTAGTTGAATATGACGGAACTTCCGGCAGTTTTTCGTAATCAATATCCGGCCCGCCATACAGTTTCCGCAAATCATAACGCCGCTGCTGCTGATCGCCCGGTATAAGGTTGATATCGCTCCATCTGCCGTAATAAGGAATGTTAAGGTCTATCCATGTTATAAGCCGATCCCATGCTTCCTGATCAAGCTCAACACCATGATGTCCTTTTTCCAGCATTTGAATAAGTTCACTGGTATCAACATAATATTCCGACGCGGGAAGTATATGATAATCATTTTCCGGTCCCGGCCGTCTCACGTACTTGTGCAAAACCGAATAAGGCGATCTCTTTTTATCCAGCGCTGTGCCGGAGGTTCTCAGTTTCTCATCAACCCGGAGATTAGGAATACGCTCAGAACTCGATTCCTGGTTATGACAAGAAATACAGTACCGGTCGAGAACAGGCTGAACCTCCTTGTCGAAACCAAACCCGCGCGCGGCCCCATACCATGGTTTTATTTTTGACGGCTGTTTCTTGCCCGCGATAGTCGTCTGCGGTGATGGTGTCTCTGAATTCTGTTCATGACAACCTACACAAGACAGGAACTCACCGGGCATGGCGGTAAGCCAACTGCGCATAATCTGCAAGGCTTTCCCTTCAGAATCAAGCGGCTGTACAGCCAGCGGAGTATTGGCGGGAACACTGAATACTGCCGAACCATCTTCTTCCACCGGCACGGTACCGATAATCCTGTGAACATCCCATGGGCCATCTGTACCAACCAGCGTATGGGACGCAAGACGATTATAACCAAAATCGTAACTGAAAATCCGCAATGATTTCACACTGCCGCGCGGCACACCTTTCAGTCCGGGCCCGGCATATATGTCGGACAGAAACACTACAGCGTCCTGACTGTCAAGCCGTACCCGATCAGGAATAACAGGCGGGCGCGGCTGTTTTTTTACGGGTAGCGGTTCAAATAACGCCCAGCCGGGTTCTTCAGCCAGAAGCAGCATGTTGTCAAACACATCAACCAGATAAATACCCCACCAGCCCTCTCCCTTCACCTTGGCTGAAACCAGAAAGTATTTGTCCGAAAGCGGATAAGGGTGAAGGAATTTGGGTAATGAAGCGTTTACAAGACCATCTCTTATAATCGGCTCCACTTTTTTACCATAACCCGGAATTCGCTGTACTACTCCATCGGCTTCATGCTGACCTTTGTTAAGATCAAAAAGAATCAATTCGCCCATCCGCGCCACACCATGGTGCCCTGAAATAATTCCTATAACCTTTGATGGATCACCCGGAATCGGGCGGACATAGAAAATAGAATTGGGCCAATACGAATTACTGCCGTATATCGACATCTGCCTTGTGCCGTCAGGATTCATGCACATCAGTAATCTCGTGAAATAATGAGCCGTATCCGTATATTCCCATCGACTGTACATGACTCTTCCGTCATTCATAACCGTTGGGCACCAGTCGTGTTCCTGGTCATAACATAATCTGCGCTCATTATTACCGTTTTGATCCGTAATATGCAGATTCGCTATTCCGTTCCGTCCTCCAACACACGGCACGCCATGAAGACATGCTGTTGAACCAAATATAATTCTGCCGTCCGGCAAATAACAGGGATCATAGTTGTGAATCCCGGGATCAACAACTTTAGTCACCTGGCGCAGGTTCTTTTTCGACATATCAAGCTCAAATATTTGCCAGAGATTATTGTCATTAAGAGATGAAAACAGTATTTTGTCGGCATCCCAGTGCAAATCAACATCCCCGACAAAGACCGTCCGTTCAGGTTTATAAAGAGTACTTAACTTTCCTTCAGGAGACACCGGCGAGAGAATCGCCAGTTCATTAATCATCTTATGAGCGCCATTCAACGCGCAATTTCCCTGCCAATTACTAGGAAGGCCCAGCCCTTTCTGACTGCGTCTTGACGAAGGTTGCTTCCTGCTGTTTCCTTTTCTTCCATTCTTAACTGAATCTGCGCCAAAAGAATCTGCACGTCTGACAAAAAGCAGTTCATCAAAATCCAACAGAGGATTAGCGAAAAGAGCTTCTTTTCGAAGTGAGACAAGCGCATCTACATCTTTCAGGGCAGACGCATCATCTTTCTCTAAAGCTGCACGTATCTCAGGTAGACGTGTTACAAATGCATCAAGCCGTTTTTGATATAAAGGCCCTTTACTGTACTGGTCAGGAAACGATTTTGTAAGATCGTCAACAGCACGCTGTAAAGCATCCACATTCACAAGCTTCAACTGCCGCAATGCCTCTACACACTGTTTGTTTGCGGCATATGTTGTGCTGCAAACCAATAACAGCGCCAATAACAGCCAAATCCTTCTAATATTATTCATATATTCTCCTACATACACTATACACCATAAGCGGAACAATATTGACAATACAATATCAGCGTATTTCGTGTTTCGTATCCCGCATCCCCGTATCGCCGCGTCATTTCTTGACCCTTTGCCCACTTTTGTGTACAGATATTCGGCTTTAACAGAGAAAAAGAAACACATGGAGGAGATAATGGAAGTTAAATGGCGAAGTTCTGAGTATGAATATGATAAAATAATTCTTGCCGGCGATGTCGGCGGAACAAATGCCAATCTCGCGCTGGTAGGTGTACGGGACGGGAAATTCACAATAATACTGGAAACCGTCTCTAAGTCGGCGGAAATAAATGAAATCCTTGAGCCGCTGAAGAAAACCCTTGAAACGGCAGTTGAGAAATCCGAACGCTTAAAGCCGGAATTATGCTGTATAAGCGCGGCAGGACCCGTTGAGAATAATTACTGCAATCTGACAAACTGCGACTGGAGTGTTGACGGAAATAAAATCGAAAAATCATTAGGAATTAAAACTCTGATAATAAACGATTTCCTGGCTGTCAGCTACGGAATTCTCACCCTGGACGTCAATGACGACACACAAATCACAAAGATTCCCCATGCGGATGGAAGTATCCCGGAACCGGAAAAAACAACCAAGGCAGTAATGGGACCCGGTACTGGACTTGGAGTTTCTTATATTACATATGACAAGGGAAAATATATCCCTAATTCATCTGAAGGCGGCCATGCAAAATTCGCGTATTTCGATGAAGAAACAAAAGGTCTTAAAGAATTCCTGATAGAAGAATCAGGCAAAGCACCGGGCGTTGAGCCTGTGGTCTCCGGAACAGGCATTTGTAATATTTTCGAATATTACAAGGCAAAGAAGGATTTGAAGATAGAAGGAATATTTGAGGAAATTGATAAGGCAGATAATACGGGCAAACCTTATTTGATATCCATAAATGCCAAGAAGGGTGACGAAGTATGCGGGGAGATGATGCGGACTTTCATGAAAATGTACGCAAGCTATGCGAGCAGTCTTTCCTTAATCCTTCTCCCGTTTGGCGGTCTTTATCTCGCAGGCGGAATTACCGCTAAAGAAGAAACATTGCTTTTTGAAAACAATCTCTTTATGCAGTATTTTGAGAGTTGTTACAGTCCGAATCACGAACAGCTTTTGAAAAAAATACCTGTATATATGGTGAAAGATTATTCAGTATCAATTTACGGCGCGGCAAATGCCGCAATTAATCTGATATAAGAGAATTCAGCCGCCTTCGCTCAGAAGCTACGGCGCGCCAAGAGAGTTCAGGAGTTTAAAATAAAACAATAAGGAGTAAATGAATGAGTACTGCCAAGAAAGCTATAAAGGGCGTAACTGTCCACAACACCGAAAAAGCCTATGACGGCTACACATTGGTAGCGCCATTAGGCGGATATAATGCATGGTTAATCAATAATAGCGGCGAAATAGTTCACCATTGGCCTTTGGAGCACCAGCCTGCATTCTTCGGACGCTGCCTTCCTAACGGGAATATGATTTATCAGGGCATGGAAGAACTTGCCCCGCAAGGCCCGGTCCTTAAGGTGCTGGATGCTAACGGAAACGTCGTAGTTAATCTCGTTATGGGTGGTGGCGAATATCTTGTTGAGATGGATTGGGATGGCAATAAAGTATGGGAATACCGTAATGCACTTCTGAATCACGATTTCTTCCGCATGGATAACGGGAATACCATGGCAATTTGTTATGAACTTGTCCCTGATGAATTAAAAGATAAAACAAAAGGCGGTATTTCTCTTGGTGATGATGTTGATATGTGGGGCGATAAGCTCGTTGAAATCAATCCCAAAGGCGAGATTATATGGGAATGGAAATGCCATGAACATCTCGATTTCGATAAGGACGTATACTGTCCCCTCGAACACAGAGCCGAGTGGACTCACATGAATACCTGCACAGTTCTTCCTGATGGCGATATACTCGGATCATTCAGAACACTTGACCTTATTGTGAGAATTGACAAGAAAACAGGAAAAATAAAATGGCGCTTCGGCGACGGTAAAATTGCGCATCAGCATGAACCAACCCTCCTCGAGAACGGTAATATACTTGTCTTCGATAATGGTGAGCACAGGAAATATTCGAAGTACAGCTATACCCGCCTTATTGAAATCAACCCGGAAACGGATGAAATTGTATGGGAATATAAAGACGACCCTCCATTTTCATGGTTCTGCGGATGCCAGGGCGGATGTCAAAGACTGCCCAACGGCAACACCATCATATCCGATACAATGATCGGCAGGGTTTTCGAAGTTACGCATGAGGGTGAGAAAGTATGGGAATACATGAGTCCTTTCTACGGACCGCACGGCTTTGAAGAGCCTAATGTTATGATTTATAGAGTGTATAAATACGGCAAGGATTTTGAAGGCTTTAAAGGGAAAACCTTTAATCCCGGCAAATATGATTGGGTTAACAAACTTTACGGACCTGAAGCACTTAAGAAAATAAAATAATTTCGGAATTAAGGAGAAACAAATCATGGCTATAGAAAGATTAATAACGGGTTTAACGGTAAATAAACTATGGAAAGCCCATCACGGGTTTACGCTTTATGCTCCGCTCGGCTCTAAAAAAGCGCGTCTCGTCGATATGGGTGGAGATTCAGTAAACGAATGGTCGCTTCCCAATTCTCCGGCCCTTTACGCGGAATTGCTGCCTAACACCAATTTACTTCTGGCCGGTCATGTTGAGAACGGGCCTCTGGCAGATATGGAAGGCGCCGGCGGTGTAATCGTTGAACTTGACTGGGAAGGCAAAGAAGTGTGGCGATACGAAGATCCATACCTGCATCACGCGTGCTGCAGACTGGACAACGGCAATACTCTGGTTCTTAAATGGGAAAAAGTGGCTGACGAACAGGTAGAAAAAATCCAGGGCGGATTCGAAGGCTCCGAACGGAACGGAGAAATGTATGCCGACGTTATCCAGGAAATCGACACATCCGGCAAGGCTGTATGGGAATGGAAAGCTGTAGATCATCTTGACGTTGAAAAGGACAAGATATGTCCGCTCTGCGAAAGAGACGAATGGTCCGGCGGCAACGCAATCTCGGTTTTTGCGGACGGAAGCATCATGTTGAGCTGTAGAAGAACGAATACGGTCTGCAAGATCGACAAGGCATCAGGTGACATTGTGTGGCGTTGGGGCGCCGGCGAAATAGGGCATCAGAACGGCGCTACGGTTCTTGAAAATGATAACGTGCTTCTATTTGATAACGGGCTCCACGCTGAAGGTATCCATCATCCGTTCTCACGAGTTCTCGAAGTTAATCCTGAAACAAGCCAGATGGTATGGAATTACAGAGATGAAGATAATGATAATGTTATTTTCTATAGTTGTTTCATGTCAGGCTGTCAGAGATTGCCGAATGGCAACACTTTAATCGCCGAGGCCAATTTCGGAAGAATATTTGAAGTTACCAAACGCGGCGAAACCGTCTGGGAATATGTTAACCCGGAATTTACAGATCTCCCCGAATACGGTAACAACAACATTGTTCCGCGCGCGTTTAAGTATGATCTCGACTACAGCGGCCTTAAAGGCGTGAAGGAAATTGGTCTTGGCAAAATGATCCAGACTGAGGCCGACGTTGCCAGAAACAAAAAAGCTAAAGAAGACAGGGATAAAGAAGCGGGTCAGGAAGAGAATAAAGAAGATCCGTCAACCGTAATGTCCAGACTTGAAAAACTTGGTTATTAAATCAATACTTTTTTAGACGGGATTAACAAGATTAACGGGATAAAAGGCAGTTAGTTTAAAGCCTGACTGGTAATTATTTTTTCTTATCCTGTACATCCTGTTGATCCTGTCAAAAGAAACAGTAAGGAGCTTCTCATGTCCTCGTTACTAAATGTACGTCCCAACATCCAGCCTCCGCTGGATACGGGATTTGTTCCTGCAATACTTGCAAATCAAAACTACTGCAAAGCGGTAGCCGAATCCGGAAACAGCGCTAGAATGGTTATAGCACTGGAACGTAAAGACGGCTGTGTCGCTCGGCTTGAGCTGGATATCTTCGAAGAAGGCTCAAAGTATGATACTGACACAATTTACTTTCTGAAACAGAAAATCAAATATCTCATGTGGGCGCGCGGTGGGTCAAAGCTGTTCCTGAGCGGTCCGGGATCCATCTGCGACACATTAAAGAAGATGTTTTCCGAAAACGGTACCAACGCATTTGACGTAAATAGAATGGTTATTGTTTATGACCAGCCTTTCGAGGTTGTGGTTGATGATGAAAAAAAGATTCCCGGGGAAAAACAAAAAACTCTTCAGATAGGCGGATATCTTGACGGATGCCGGATCGGCTTCGATCTTGGCGCAAGTGACTACAAGCTCGCAGCTGTAATAGACGGTGAACCGGTTTTCAGCACGGAAATACCCTGGAACCCGTTTGTGCAGACGGATCCTGAATATCACTACGAACACATGCGGAAAGGACTGAAACTGGCGGCTGAACAAATGCCGAGAGTTGACGCAATAGGCGGAAGCGCGGCAGGCGCTTACGTAGATAACCAGGCCAGATATGCCTCTCTTTTTCACAGTATCCCGAAAAAAGAATTTGACGAACAGATTAAGCCGATATTCCTGAATCTCCGGAAAGAATGGGGAGTACCGTTTGAAGTCCTCAACGACGGGCAGGTTACCGCGCTGGCCGGGGCAATGTCGCTCAAGAAGAATTCTTTATTGGGAATAGCCATGGGCTCAAGCGAAGCAACCGGTTATGTTAATGAAGACGGCTTGTTCACGGGCAATTATGACGCGCTGGCCTATGTGCCGGTAGATTTCAATCCTGACTCAGTCGCCGATCCCGTATCAAAAGATATCGGCTGCGGCGCCCAGTGTTTCTCTCAGCAGGCAGTAAACAAACTCGCACCCGCGGCGGGATTTTCGTTCCCTGAAGAAATGCTGCTACCCGAAAGACTTAAAGAAGTTCAAGCCAAAGCCAATGAAGGCGACGAAAACACCTTGAAAATTTATGAATCAATCGGCGTATATCTTGCATATAGCCTTCCGTATTATGCGGACTTATACAAATTCGAAAACGTTCTTGTTCTTGGCCGTGTAACATCCGGACGCGGCGGCGAAGTGATAATCGACACAACACGTGATGTCATGAAAAAAGAATTTCCTGAATTCGCAGAGAAAGTAACCTTGCATGTGCCGGACGAAAAAAGCCGTCGAGTCGGCCAAGCTGTTGCCGCAGCGAGTCTGCCGAAACTGAAGTAAAATTATTGCAGTCGATCTTCAGGAAGTATTGGACATGGCAAGAAAGGTTTTATTAACTAATGAAAAGAAGAACATTTCTAAGAAGTATTGGTCTGACAGCCGCAGCCGCATTGTCGGCTGGTTTTAATACTGTACCTCAAGACAGTAATCCTCCAAACTTTGTGGTTATATTTCTTGATGATTCCGGCTGGGGCGATTTCAAACCATTTGGAAAGCCTGAATACGATACTCCCAACGTCATGAAACTGGCGGAAGAAGGCTGTCGCTTTAATCAGTTTTATGTCCCGCAAGCGGTTTGTTCAGCATCCCGGGCGGCATTATTGACAGGCTGTTATCCGGGCCGCACAAAGATGTTCGGTGCGCATCGGCCGCGTGCAAAAGGATTAAACCCTAAATACGCAACAATCGGGCAGGTGCTTAAACCTAAAGGTTACTCCACCGCTGTATTCGGCAAATGGCATGTTGGTGACCAGCCGGAAACCAGACCACCGGCAAGGGGTTTTGATGAATCATGCGGCCTTATGTATTCAAACGATATGTGGAAACATCACCCGCGATCGCGCAGTTTCGACAAGTGGCCGCTTCAGTTCTGGAACAACGGCAAGATAACAATTGAAGACGTTTCACCTGAAGACCAGAAGAGCCTGACCAAATGGTACACTGAACATGCGGTAGATTTTATAAATCGCCATAAACAGGAGCCTTTCTTTCTTTATGTCCCCCACTCAATGCCGCATGTTCCGCTATTCTGCAGCAAAGAATTCGATGGCAAATCAGGTACAGGGCTTTACGGCGATGTGATGATGGAGATCGACTGGTCGGTCGGTCAAATCACAAAGGCTTTGAAAGAAAATGGTCTGGATGACAATACAATGGTTATATTTACCTCTGACAACGGACCGTGGATTTCTTATGGCAATCATGCGGGAACAACCCCGTTCAGGGAGGCGAAAGGAACAAGTTTTGACGGCGGTAAGCGGAACGCCTGTATCGTTAAGTTCCCCGGAAGAATCAAAGCGGGTTCCTCATCCGAAAAAGCCTGGTGCTCCATAGATATTCTGCCTACCTTGGCCGGTCTGGCAGGCGCGGAACTTCCGAAGAATCCTGTTGACGGCAAGGATGTATTCGAATTGATCACAAATAAGAGCGGCGCTGAAAATCCGAATGAATACTACCCTCTTTCAATCACGTCGGAATTTCAGGGCATCATCAGCGGCGATGGGCACTGGAAACTGCACCTGCCTCATAAATACAGGTCACTTGACGGGCGGAGTCCGGGAAAAGACGGGAACCCGGGAGGATATAAGAGTTTGCAGATTGATCTGTCGCTTTTTGATATGAAAAACGATCCATACGAAACAACCAATGTCATAGATAAGTATCCTGATATCGCAAAAAAGATGCAGACACTTGCGGAAGCCCACAAAAAACAGTTCTACAGCAAGAAACGCTAAGAGCCTGTTGGACTTTACAAGGGAACCACAAATAAACGCAGAGGAGCGCAGATTCATCCTTCGCGCAATGCTTCCTTATTCGCTCTCAGGACTATAGAGGACAGGTAAGATTTTCAGACAGGATTTACAGGATCAACAGGATTAAGGAGGAAAAAGAAAGGTATATTGACCTGAATGGAGTATTAATTATGAGATTTATAAAACATATTATGGCGTTTATCCTTCTTCTCTGCCTTGTATCATTCACTGCTAATGGCGCCGCAAACAAAAAGAAAATACTCATATACGGCGCGCCCGATACCTCTTCCGGCGCTGATCCGCAATCCATTGCAAAGAATCTCAAAAAACTCTTTTCCTCATCACTACTCGACAAGAACATTGATGTGCAAGGTAAAGTCTCGCATGGATCACTTCTAATGGAAGCTGTCCATCATCCGAAATACAGGGACGAAACAATCAAGACCATCGCTAATGGGTATGATTACGTTGTTCTGATCGACAATTCCGCGCATGCATTAAAGTATCCTGAATTCCATTTTGAAGGAATTTATCAGATGTCGGCCGCAATAAAGAAATCCGGCGCTATCCCTTTACTACTGATGTTATGGAATGAAAATGCTTCCGACACAGACACCTATGGTGAGATTGCTTACAGGGTCGGAAAAGGGACAGACACGGCAGTAATACCTGCCGGATATCTGCTTGCAGAAGCCGAAAAGAGTAAAGCCGGCTTGTCCGCCGAATGTGTTTCATATTGCATCGCCGTATCTGTTTATACTCAAATCAAAGAAAAAGAGATTAGAAGGGGCGAATTCTGTCCGCCGGGTATGGGGGCTTTGCGCAATTCAATAGGCAAAACAGCTTATGGAGTCTTTTCTTCTCATAACAAGGCAACTCACTACAATAATTCCTGCGCGCCCAAAGGTATTGTAAGAATACTGCCAGTTGAAATGCCGCGAACTAGTACATTTCGAATAATTCAAACCGGCACCAGCACTGAAGCCGGATGGAAAAGACACATTAGCCCCCTGCTGAAAGCCGCGAAATATTCCCCGCAAATAACCGGCTTGAGAAACGACGATCCAAGAAGATGCTTCTCAAATACCGACCTTGAAAAAGCCAAACCTTTTTTCAAGGAAAATCCTGATTCTTATTTGATTTCATTCGCCAGGTCGTACGATATATCTTCCGAGGAAATTGTCGGCGACAACCAGAAATATCTGCAGTGCCAGATTTATGACAAGGCGGAACCACTATCAAAAAAGACTTACAGTCTTAATGAGGTCAGCTCCATGATTTTTCATCACTCTCAGATTATTGCGAAATACAACTCAGCAATTAAAAACAACCTATCCATGATTCCGCTACACATTGCATGTGCCAGGATTTACATAGAACGGCCTGACATGATTCTCTCAGAAGACGGCACTCATATGAGATTCCCTTTTCTATATATGCTGGCAGGCATGTCATATACAGCGCGTACAGGCAAGAAACCGGTCACGGAAGGTTTAGACAAAGATTCTGTATTTACAATCAATGTCGGCTACAAAACAATAACTCAGCTCGCAAATCTTTCCCGAACCGGCAGCTACATCCCGGAACGTTAGAGCGTTTCAAATAAAACTGTAGCCATAAGAAAATTGCCCGCGAAACACCCCGCAATAAACGCGGGGCAGGCGCGAAAAAGGGAATATGAAAATAAAAAGCGTTCGCGTAATTTCGCGCTGTGCCGAGGCGTAGCTGAAAGCGAAGCCCGGCATTTAGCAGGAAAATTCTTCTCTGGAGAATAACATGCAAATGTTAAATTATGGCTATGACATTTCTTAAACGGATCTAATTATTAATGAAAGGGACTTATTATGAAAAAAATATTTTATATTGCCGCAGTGTTGATTTTTCTGGTATCCGGCTGCGCCGCACCTTCAAAGGATACAGCCTTTCAAGTATCAACAATAGATGCTCTGCTGGCAGGCGTATATGATGGCGAAATATCATGCCGGCAACTGCTTAAGCATGGAGACTTCGGCATCGGCACATTTGATTGTCTTCAAGGAGAAATGGTGATTCTTGAAGGAAAAGTTTATCAGGTAAAAGCGGATGGAAAAGTTTATACCCCTGATATATCCATAAAGACGCCCTTTGCCACTGTCTGCAAATTCAGCAAAGACAGAATTATCCCTCTGAAGCCGGGGTCGGATTATGAAGCCATAGAAAATTTAATCAACAAACATACACCCAACCGGAATCTTTTCTATGCAATAAGAATTGAAGGACAATTCAAATCGGTCAGAACACGAAGCGTTCCAGGCCAACAGAAACCTTATCCCCCTCTCAGTGAAGTAACAAAGAATCAGCCCGAGTTCGCGATGAAAAATATTGCGGGCACAATTGTAGGATTCAAATGCCCTGCCTATGTCAAAGGCATTAATGTGCCCGGATACCATCTGCATTTTATCAGCAGTGACAAAACGCAGGGAGGACACATTTTAAGCCTTGAGATTACGGAGGGAGAATGTGAAATCGACGTTCTTAATCTGTATTCCTTAGCGCTTCCGGCAAACACCAGCGCCTTTAGCGGAACAGATCTGTCAAAAGATCGAAGCAAAGAATTGAAAAGTGTAGAAGAAAGAAAAGATTTGCCCGCGAAAGAGCGCTAAAAGGAAGAGAAGAAGAGGAATCTCTCTTCTCTTCTTCCCCTCCTCATTAGTGCCCAATTTCCTCCAGAGGCGGACAAGAGTGAAGACTTGTGAAGCCGAAGGCATCATCCGTCCTTCGCTCTTCCCGCTTCGCCGAGGCTTCGCAGGACAGGTCGAGCTACGGAGGACAAGTTTAGTGGTTTTTATCCGCGTTCAAGCTTCCAGTCCTGCGAGCCAATCTGCAGCGGAAACCACGTGCGTTGTTCCTACAGATTGAGGTTGACGAATGTTTTGAACAAGCTGATAAGATATCGGAACATTCAGCTTATCGGCAAGAAACAGCAAATTCTTTGATGGCTTGCTATCGCTAAGCTTAACTTCAATAAGAGTCGTCAGACGCTCACTTTCAACTAAAGAAAAATCCACTTCTTTCTTATCTTTAGTTTGAACGTAATTAATGGAAATGTTTTTACCCAAAACATCGCGCATGTATGCAGCATGTTTATTAAGAGAAACAGCCACAGTATTTTCAAGACGAACACCTTCATCGCCCACCACGTAACCCGTGTCATAGAAATACACCTTAGGAATTTTTTGTATAGCACGAGCAACATTGACATGAAACGGGCGAATCAAAAAGATTACATGCAAACTCTCTAAAATGTCGATATAACTGCGTACCGTATTGGGGGCTATTTGAAGACTTGTAGAAATAGATGCCAGAGACAAAGGCGAACCTACCCGTTTTCGAAGAAGTTCGACAAGAAGGCGCATAGATCGTATTTCTCTGATACGACTGATCTCAAGAATATCTTCACGGATCAAATCGCTGTAGTACTGATTCCGCCAACGTACAGCTTCTGTTTCCGAGCCGGAGAGAAAAGGTTCCGGAAAACCTCCCAGCCTATTGAGTTGATCAAGCGCATCAGCAGGCTTTATTTGGTCAGCCAACTCCCGGACAGATAAAGGGTGCAGATGAAAAGGGAAATACCTGCCTGCAAGCGATTCCCCTGATTGCCGAAATGTATCCAGTCGTGCACTACCTGTAACTAAAACAGCCTGGTTATGCGGTTTGGTATCAACCGCACCCTTTAGAAAACGTTTCCAACCCCGCATCTTGTGAATCTCATCTAGAATCAGAAAGTCCGAAACAACCGACCATGTGCGGTCCTGTATAATTTGAGCATCATCGAGACTATCGTAGTTTAAGTACTGATGACTCTTGAAACGCTCTGCCAATTGGTTCGCCAAAAACGTTTTTCCAACCTGCCTCGGACCACTAAGCAACACCATCTTCCGACCGAGATCCCTGAAAATATGATCAGCAATATACCTTTTCATGACGACTATTATGCATCGTTATGCATAAAAATCAAGACTTTTGCGCAACAAATCGTATGTCAGGAAGTACTTGTCCGCCCATCCCCTCTTCATTAGTGCCCAATTTCCTCCAGAAGGGTCCCTCTCCTCCTCATCTCTTTTCTCTTCTTTTAGTTTAGCGTTATTTAGAGCAGTTTCAAAAATACTGTAGTCGTTTTTGCTGCTGCATAACACATGGTCTGCGTCAGGCTCCACCGAAATAGCCTGCTATTCCTGCTTCGCCTTCCTTGATCATGCGCCATTCGCGACGCCCCTCCGGCTACAGTTTTTCTTCAACCGCGCTAGTGTCAAGTCAACCTTGTAATGTCGTATTATATCCGGTATAGTTTCCTCCAT
>JBHORK010000035.1:0-23891 GCA_042565725.1 Verrucomicrobiota bacterium | reverse complement strand
CTTGGACTTACACCCATGTATGACTGGAAACTTGTGCCTATATACTGGCTGGTAATTTCCGGATTGATTTTAGGCACCTTTGTCGACTTCGAGCATCTTATCATTCCCGATCGCGTAACGATTGGCGGCATCATTGCCGGACTCATTTTCAGCGCTCTGGTGCCAAGCCTCCACGGAGAAACAACAATGCTTCTAAGTCTGCTTTGGGCGGTAGTCGGCGCAGTTACAGGATTCGGCGCGCTCTGGATAATTGCTATACTTGGCAAATTAATCTTCAAAAAAGACGCCATGGGGTTCGGCGACGTCAAATTGCTCGGCGCAATCGGCGCGTTTCTTGGAGTTAAAGCAATAGCCTTTACTTTTATTGTCTCATCATTGACCGGTTCAGTGGCTGGCATATGCATGATCATATTGGGACAAAAGAAAATGCAAAGCAGAATTCCGTACGGCCCCTACATCGCGCTTGCCGCGGTAACATGGATACTGTGGGGCCCATATCTCTGGGACCTCTATATAGAGCTTATGAACTCTTTTACTCTACGTTTTATTTCTCCTTTTTGATAAAAAAACACTTCTACATTTCGTTATTCCCAATGTTTCCCTGCTCTGGCCCGATTAATGCTCCTAAGTTAGACTGAAACCTAACATGAAAGTTTTTAGTGTGGACCTCTCATGAGCCCAATTGCGCATAGTGCTGCCACTCACGTGGCGTCATCTAAGACACATACCCATTCTTTATCCCAAACTAAACATAAAAACAGAATTCCCGGATCCAGAAAAATTGTACTCGAACATCTTCCCGGATTCTCCCGAAAGCTTGCTGCCATGCTGACCGCAGGAATGCCTATCGTTGGGTGTTTGAAAGCTCTGCAAAGACAGGCACATAATCCCAATTTCCAGTTGGTAATCCACCAAGTAAGAGAAATGATTGAAAACGGTTTATCACTATCTGAATCATTGCATCATTTCCCATCAATATTCGATGAACTCTTCGTTAACATGGTCAAATGCGGAGAGGCAGGCGGCCAACTACCGGAAACAATCAAACGATTGGCACTCTTCCTGGAAGCAAGAGCGAGGTTACGCCATAAAATTAAATCAGCCATGATGTATCCAATAATTGTATTATCTCTGGCCCTCATAATAGTCATGCTGATGATGATCTTTATTGTTCCTGTTTTCGCAGAGATGTTTGCATCCTTTGAGGCAGGCCTGCCTGGAGCAACACAATTCCTTATGGATATAAGTAACGGCATTAAAACTCACGGACTCTATATTTTGCTATCTTTATTAATCACTATCCTCTTCTTCCAAAAATGGAAAGCTACAACTCAAGGCGCCTATTTATTCGATAAGCTTGTACTCAAAACACCGGTTTTTGGAGAACTGTGCAGGAACATCGCATCAGCCCGTTTTGCCAGAACTTTTGGCCAATTAATTCACAGTGGCGTACCCATCCTCAACGCTCTGATAATCACTTCAGGAGCCACCGGAAACAAAGTGGCAGAAAGAATTGTACTGTGTTCTCGTCAAGCGGTAGAAAAAGGTGAAACGTTGTCCAGCGCAATGATCACTCAGACAGTTTTCCCGGAAATGTTTGTTGAAATGCTTCAAGCAGGAGAATCCACCGGAAAAATCGACGAAATGATGGATTTCGTCGCCGATTTCTATGAAGACGAAGTTAATACCATGCTCAACAGTCTGACAGCTCTGTTAGAACCGCTCCTGATAATCTTTCTGGGCATCATAATCGGTGGAATTGTAATATGCATGTTCCTTCCTATATTCAAAATGCCCACCATCATCAATATGTAAGACCTGATTGGAATCAAAACATAACCCAACCCGAAAGCGAAGGAACGGGGATGTTTCGTCCTCGGATCCGGCCTTAGCTCCGTCGGAGCAACGGATCCAGAGGACACGCCTATTATTTCGTCTTCGCCCCTGTCTGCCCATTGCTACGGCGGACAAGCCAGCCAACCCAAGAGCGAAGGAACGGGGTTTGTTCTGCAGGCCTGGCGAGTCTTCGAAATACTTCCTCCTACGCCAAAGCTACGGCGGACGAGCCAGCCAACCCAAGAGCGAAGGAACGGGGTTTGTTCTGCAGGCCTATTATTTCGTCTTCGAAATACTCCAGCGAAGAAACATCCCCTTTCCGAAGCGACTAGCATCGATTAACCCGCTTATTGCACCAGAAAGAGAGCTATAAATAACCTCAGATTAATCCCCGCTGAAAAAAACATCGCCGCCGGCAAACCGGCGCGAGCAAATAACACACAACTCATAGCGCTCACAATTGCTGAACCAATAACAAAAAAAGGAACAGCCTCTACAACCCCCGCATCCGCTACCTGAAGAACAGAAACAAACACACGCAATGTAACCGCCAAACAAAGCACAATCCATTGACGCGGTATCAGTCTGGCAAAAAAAGACATAGCCCCTACACGAAAGAACATAGTCTCAAAACTCGCCGACCATAGCGCAAGAGCCAGACAGCCGCTTATTGTTGCAGGATATTTCAACATGAGAAGACTGGTAGAACCTGTTCTTTCCAAAGCATCTTGAAAAATTGGATCAATGCAAAATAAATATACAGGCGTAACAATACAAGCCAGAATGAACGCGACTCCAATCCCTGCCAACATCTTTCTTCGGGCCGGGAAAAGACCACACATTCCAGCCCGATGACTCCATGCAGTTCCTGCTCCCGCGCAAAACGTCATCGCCGCAAAAGCGGCTGGAATATATATCCGCAAATCAACACCCGCCAAAATGATACGCGGTACAGACATTAACACTGCCACAGAGCTCAGCATCAATGCTTTTTGCAAATTAGATACTGACAAGTAATCCCTCATGTGACATCCATAATTTCCCGGTGTTACTATTTCTTTTTCTTCTTCGCGCCTCCCGGCGTACGTGCCGGTTCTCCCATTTTCTGAAACAACTCGGCAAGAACTGTCTCTTTGTACTTCTCAGTGAGAGCATCTGCATCACTCTTAGCAGCCTTGGTGCCGTTATTGTTCAGGTAATCCATTACATCAGTCGCAAAATGCTTTTCTACAAATTTATCAAGATCATTAAGCGCCTGAATGTATAACTTAATCCTCGGATGTTTTGACAAAGACTGCAGATATTCCGTTGCTTTTTCTGAAGACAATTCTTTCCTTTTTGATAGAAATAATGCCCACTCGTACGCACGTTCCGGATTCTTTTCCGCATTACGCTCGATTTCAGCTAAGACTTTATCCGCCACATCTGCCTTTTCCTGCTGGAGTTGCCTGTCTGTTGAACGCACGTTCTGGAGATAACACAAATTCAGCCATGTCATGCCATCAGAGATAAGATCCGAATCTGCCCAGGTGTGATTACCTACAAAAAAACGGAGACAGGAATTATTATTCTTTAAAATCTTACATGTACACGCCATATCCCATCGATTGAAACAATTCGAACCACATAGACCATATATTGCCGTGTCTTCTGGCAGCTTTGCCCTCGTTGCCCCCGCCCCGCATGCCAGCACACCGGCAAGAGGCTTAGAGTTTGTCTGCTCTGCCAACCAGAAAGCCATCCTGGCGCCCCCGGACATTCCTGTTGAATACATGCGCTTCTCATCTATCGGCAAACGCTTTATGACGTCTTCGACCATTGCCTGTATAGCTTCACCGGATTGGTTAAAATTGTTTTTAGATTGAACAGATACCGCCATTATCCAATTATTAAACTCTGCGCCGGAAATATAACGACCCAAAGTCTTTGCGTTTCCACCTCCAGGACTCATAGTGAAAAGCACTGGCCATTTTCGGTCAGACCTGAAAGACTTGGGCAAGTAGAGATAATATGACCAGTCCGATTTATCACTCGTCTTGATTTCCTCTGAGACCGCACCTATAGGCCAAGGTATATCAAGCGCCGGCTTTGGCTTATCTTTGCCGGAAGTTTTCGATGCCGATAGTTTGGGATGCGCAGTTTTATTCTGTTCCTTTACATATTGCTGATCTTCCACACAAAGACTGATGAGCCTGATCTTTATTATAGCACCATCTTCTTTTTGCAGTGATACATATCCGTACTTTTCCTTTACAAAACTTGCCTCAACTTGCGAACCGCTTTTCGCCCGCCATGTACGCATTTCTCCGGCATCAGCAAAACATACGCAATGTAGAGTAATAAGACAAAAAATCAGTGAAATATGTATCTTTATTCTCATTCGCAACTCTGTTTCCTCTATATACACTTATATACCATCTCATCAGCCTCTGAACACACTATTTTTTCTCACTTCCCCGCTCTGACTTCTTGACCAAATCCTTCCCAATATGTATAATTCCTTTTGAAAAGGAGGCGTGTATTATTATGAAAAAGAAGTCTCAGCGATCGTATATAGAAGCAAAACTTGAAATGGCAGCAATGATTGATGTGGTTTTTCTCCTGCTCATATTCTTTATTCTCGCACTCAAACCAATGGATGTACTCGCCCATCTCGATGTTTCAAAAGGAACCCCGCCGCCGGAGACAATCGAAGATATCCCCCTGCTCCGTATTGACGTTTACCCTGAAAGTTATGTCATAAACGGAAAACAGTTAACCCTTCAGCAGATGGATAAAGCGCTCACAAAACTCGCTGGAATATCAAAAACACAGAGTATCGTTGTCACATGCTCATCATCTTCATCTCATTCAGGACTCGTTAAAGTCCTCAACATCTGCGCCAAAGTCGACATGAACAACATATCCCTGATGAGCAGATGATGGCTTCGGGACACATCTCTTCCTTGACTTAAGTATGGCCCCCTGAACCCCTGGCCATAATACTGAGAGCAAATCGAACATCGAACACTGAACATCCAACGTCCAACTTCGAAGTTCGGTGTTGAGTGTTCAATGTCGGAAGTTCATTTCTTTGCCTATCTTGTCCTCCATAGCCTTGACGACGGAAGACTCGCCGAAAACGGCGTTGAAACCAAGCGAGACGGGGTCTGGCCTTGCAATTTGCGACTTGTCCACCATAGCCTTGGCGAAGGAGGAAGCAAATTCAACGGCCTGACCCCAAGCGAGCCAACAAACATGCCGCCGCAATAACACTGATATCAGCCAGCAAATGCGTTAATACCGGCACCAGTAATCCCCCGCATCTATCTGCCATCTTACGCCAGAACCTGCCCACGCAAGCAAGCACAACAAACGCAAGCACAACCCAGCCCCACTTGACAAACAGAACCAGAACAAAAACATGATACCCGGAATACAAAAAATCCGCGCTCCACGAATATTTTGCCCGCGCGGGAAAATAACCGCGCCAGAAAAGCTCCTCAAGCAACGGATTAACCAGGCAATAATAAATCATAAAACCGATCCACAAATTACCTTCTAATCCAACAGATGCCAGTGCCGATTTCAAGTCAAGTCCGTCAATACACATGTAAGGCCACAGGAAATAAATCAGCAGTCCCGCAGATAAACAAACCATGCTTATCCCAAGGCCCCATCTGCCGTTCCATCCCGAGACCAGCTTCCGCGTCAAGCCCCATCTGCTTCTGACGGTCAAAATAAAACAAATCACGACATGATACCCGAGAATAGCAATCCAGCCGCTGCGAAAAAAATGCATCCCCGCAATAATTGCGCCATACATGGCCATCACTGAAAGAATTCTTACCAATCCAATCATTACTCCATTACTCCAACACTCCAATCAACCTACGTCTTTTTGATTCTTAACATACAATTTTCATTAAAAGGCTTATATCGTAAAAGTCTGAATTCCTCTATTGACACTTTAATTGCGGTCATTATACGCTGAACCCATGTCTGACACCAAAACAAACTCAACAATAACCGCTGCAATTGAAAAGCATTATCATGCACGGCCGCCTCACGCCACAGACAAAGAATATGAGGGCTGGATAAAAGATCAGCCCTGTACACATGCTGCCCTGGCATGGATCGGGTCCGGACACAGAGTTGTTGATCTGGGTTGTCACAAAGGTGATATCAGCGCTGTAATTCGCGATAACGACAACGATGTGACTGGCGTTGATTTTGAATCATTTACCCAAATAGCGCATGAAACGTACGGACTGAAAGTTAAGCCCCATGACCTCAACAAACCTTTTCCTTTTGAAGATGGTCAATTCGATGTTGTGGTCGCCATCTCCATCCTTGATTATATTCCCGGAGATCTCGCCTTTCTTAAAGATTGCCTGCGAATACTCGAACCGGGCGGCATGCTTATCGTCGGCGTGCCCAACGCAGTTTCAATTTACAATAGGATCGCGACACTCATGGGAAAAGCCGGACGCAATTTTAATGATGACGACGGATATCATACATTGAATTATTATACGGCTGGAGGATTTATTCAGCTCCTGGAAAAAGCCGGATTCATCATTAAAGACCAGCGCAAATGCCCCAAAGCATATTCTAAAATACCACTGCGCCGGATAGTAGAAACTATTCTGCCGATCACATTTGCAACCGATATGGCATTCAAGGCAGTAAAGCCGGACTAATCTCAGTCAATCATCAGAGCCTGGCTCTTTTCTATGAGCCTGATAGACTTAGAAACAATTAAGAACAAGGGAGAAACGTGAAAAGATTTAGAAGCCTTTTAATTATGGCAGTAAGCCTGCTGACGCTTAATGCTATTGAAGAAGTCATAATCTTCAAATTAAAGCGAACCGTAATAAATGATTATCTATTCACATTGATTCTTCTTGCGATGTTTGGTTCCGGATTTATTATCGTTGCCGACATCCTGGTGCCGTGGATCCGAAACACGATCAAAGGAGTTCACAAAACAAGCAAAAGAAACGCGGGATACATCGGAGTTACACTGTTATATGCGGGTTTCTTTATTTTGTTCTTTATGGTCTATCATGTGATCTACAATCAAGGTCCTCAACACATATTACCGCGTTCATGGCGATAAGAGTGGCCTATCTCCACAGCTTCATTCCCTGATAATTTCAACTCCTGAAAGAAGCGTTTCGGACCCTTCTTTTGGTGTTAGAGAAATCCGTAAATCGTCTTTTAATTGAACATTTTTAAATTCTTTTATCAGCTCTTTCCATTGGCCGCCGGTCTCTTTTGCAATATCCAGATCTTTCAATACCGTCTGACCTTGTATGGATACATCAAAGACCCGTTCTCCCGACTGCTTGTTTTCCGACTCCGCGAAATAAAGACGAATTGTATATGAACCCTCTGCGCCTTGAACTATACGAACCTTGTCTTTTGCAGATACTTTTTCGGGTTCTTTTGCAACCGGATTTTTCTTGGCTGTGGACTTTTCTTCCTTGCTCTTATGTTTTGACGCTACCTTTCTCGGCCAGGTTGCTAGCCTTATGGTTATAGCTCCGGCATTTTTTATTCCCGAAGAAACAATCCATGAATACAAGCTTGATCCGACAACAGAACTGTGCCGGTAATAATAGTTTCGATTCCTGTCAGTCTTGATCTCAAGTAACGGAGAAATACCACCTGCAGCCGGCATGTCTATCCACAGTGTTCCGTTTTCCGCCATGCGGTCGCCGGGCGCGCCGAAATTAATCCCCAGCCGTTTAATCGCGCCATGCGCGGATCTTTCACTGGCAAACTGGCTATGTGTCCATGTTTCAACCTCCGGCATATGAATCATAGCCATGGACGTCTGGTTCTGATAGGCACAGGTGCAGGTCCGGGTATAATCCGGGGCATTCAGTACACCGCTGGCCGCTATCAGCGCCGCGGAACAGCCGGACTTGAATCCGCCGAAACTCCCCGTTCCTGTTATATTCTTCAAATCATAATAAGCCGCGGCACCTTCCCGATACGTCAACATATTTTCAGAGGCAATAATATGATCACAACCTTTACCCTTCTTAATCTGCCAGGGTTCTTTCTTCCCGTTAATAGGATTAGTGATTTTCACCTCGCTCCCGTCCAGAAGACTAAAGGCGCCCTCTGATAAACCATGCTGATTCGGATTCGTAATCAAAATATCGTTATACAGCACACAAGGACCGTAATACTCCTGATCCGGTTTTTTCCACAGAATATCTCCTGTTTTGCCTTTTAAGGTTATCATCCCTTTTCTTACTTCAATACTGCCCCGGTCAATCGCGGCAGCTCCGCCCTGAAACAAAATGTCATGTTCTTCCGAGTATGCCAGCCATGAGCCGAATACGTGGTTCGTGGTTTGCCATATACGCTTCCCACTATTAATGTCAAATGCCGCCACACGATACATCTCCGAAGAAGTTTCTCCACGACGACGCAAATGTTCTTCTACAGATTCAGGAAAACGATCCAGACAATAAACCCGCCCACCCCCTGCGACAATACCGTTATGATAAAAAGCATAGTCGGCTTTTATGCTCCAAAGTTTTTTGCCCGTATGCCGATCAAAGGCGATCAAACCTTTGCTTGCGGATAAATCCTCAAGAGCAGGGTAATCTGTTTTCTTCCTTTTGACACTGCCTTTATATTCTTTTGAATAATTCGCAAAACCGGCTCCTGCCAGTAAAACGTCCTTATATACGCCTATAAAACCCCAGTTCCGCTTTTGTCCATTCTCGTCAGGAATAATGATCGTATTTACCGTTTTTCCTGTAGCGGCATCCAGCACATGGCAGAGATTTTCCATTACCAGATAAACACGGTCTTCAGTGACTGCGTAATTGGACCCTCGCAGATTGGCTCCCGGATAATGACCCTGTCCCGCATAGGCTAAACCCAGTGGGTCTCCTTTATATTTATAGGTATAGTAAATGCCGTATGTATTAAGCCCATCAAATTTACGTTTCCACATCACCCTGCCGGTATACACATCCCTGGCACTCAGCGAATCCATGCCTTCGACAAAAAGCCGACCACCCGCCACCAGTTCACCGGGCCCATGCGCGTGACGGGGCAGTACGTCTACGTGCGAGTTGCCCCCGAACCAGAGAATGCCCAGCGGCAGTTTTACGCGCTCATCATTTGACTTCAGGGTATTGGCCGCGTCGGCATAATTATGCGTCCAGTCAGCCGACCCTTCCAACGCACCGTTTCTGAAGAGCATGGTACCGCCCGCGACTTTCTTAACCTGCCCGTAAGAAGACACTATGGAAAGAGGCTGCCACAACGCGCCGCCGTAAGGACGGACATACCTGTACCTTTTCTCGATTATATCTTTTCCTGAACAGGCTTTTGCCGATGCCTTACCAACAACAATTAAGTTTGCAATATAGGATGGCGCCTTGAAATCGGCAGGCGTTCCCTGATGCAGGGAAATCCGTTTCCCGTATAACCCGGCTTTGTCATATCGTATTCGGAGTTTATCAACTTTTTGTTTATCAGGATCAACAGCCGTGATGTGCAGGCTGGACTGGTTCAGCAGTTCATCAAGCAGTTTTCCGTCATCCACACCGAAACACAATCCATATCCCTCGTATCCCGCAGAATGCTTGAGAATATCAGCCACCATTTGTTCGTAATCCGAATGCCGCGGCAGTGATGTTTTCTTTTCTTCCACAACCGATCCGACCATCGCGCTATCACCGAAAACCAGAATGCTTCCTTCAAGCGTAACCGCAACCAGTTTGCCGTTGCCCGCCAATAGTCTGAGTACCTGCCCCTTAACCGGAATTGTCCGAACAACTGTTCCCGGTTTTCTTTTGTCCGATAATTCTATAACACTTATTTCTTTTAAACCGGCAGCATAAAGACGATTCCCCGCCTTAATCAAACCTCCATTCCCGTTTGCCCGGACACTCCATAAATCTTTCATGTCTCTGTCTAATGCGCGTACAGCGTTGCCTGTCGACGTGTAGATCACATCATCACTCAGTACAGGCCTGTTCAGGCCCCTTATTCTCATGGGAGATTTAGGTTTAACCTTTTCGCCTTTTTTCCCGGGGGGCGACGTTTGGGATATCTTGTTGGTCTCTCCATACACAGCCGGTCGACCCGACATTAAATCAAAAGGCCTGACTTCCTGTCTATGTGTATGAACCAAATATTCTTTTTCAGTTGCCGCGACAAACGACCCGCCCGTCCCCTTGCCGCCGTCATTGATATGAAAATGTATGAATTTCCCGGTTTTTCGTTCCAGTGCAGCAGGAACAGAACGTCCGCCGGGAACGAGAAGAATTTCACTGGTAGCCACCAATGCGCCTTGCGGGGCCACACCCGCGAACGAATACGCCTCATGAGGCTGACGAATAAATTGAGGCCCTGTCCGGTCGTTCAGCCAGGCAACCTTACCGGTTTCAGCATCCAGCGCGTAAATAAACGTTCCCACAAACGGCCAGATACTTGCCGTAAAATAAACGTATCCATCCCGAATAACAGGACCGCCGCGTGCCGGCCACATGGAAATGATCCTTTTGTTGCCAATCACTTTCTGTGCTGACGGGCCGCCGCGAAATTTCCAGATCAGCTTGCCGGTTTCAGCAGACACACAATACAAATAACCGTCATCTGAGGTGATATAGACCTTACCTTTACAGGCGACAGGCGCTAAACGGACAGGGCCATCCGTATAAAATCGCCAAATCTCTTTTCCGGAATTCAGGTCGAGTGCGACAACCTTGTCGCTGTCATTGAAGTTGATAAATAACTTGTTGCCCATAATGACAGGTTCGAAGACCTTATCATAGGTCATCTTATCATTATTCATGGGGTCATCCCAAACCTGCTTGCGCGGACTATACTGTCGGCTCCATTGAAGCTTAAGGGAATCCGGCAGCTTCTCCCTTGAACAGGCCGACCGATAACTGTCATACCGCCACATGGGCCAATCATCGGCATACAGCACTTGTATACTTATAATCAGAAGATATAATAGAGTTGCCCAACGCTTCATGGTTTCTTTTCCTGATTAATTCTTCTTCACGCTATAGACTAGCGCTACAGGGGTCACGTCTTACCACAATGGCGCGCCTGCCTCAACAGCTTCCCTTTCGCTATAGGCCCCTATAGCCCCGTCAGTATATCACACCTGGGGTCGTCCGCTTTTCATATAACCAGACCTTGGTTATTGGGCTAAGATTATTTTGGACAGCAGTGTTCCTTGAGGGTCTTTTCCAGTTCGCCGAGCATTCTGAGGTGGTCCTTCTCTATTGCCACAAGGCCTGCAAGCGCAGCTGTAGCTGCCTTGTCAGAAACCGCCGCTGCGGCCGCAGTGTACATGGCTATAGTGGCCGCTTCCGCTTTCATTCCCAGCGCCACGGCGTCAAGTGGAGTTTTCACACCCTTGAGGACAGGATCAAGCTTCTTCAGATCAGGAAAGACCGCAACCCCCATGATGTCTTCGACGAACTGTGAGTTATAAAACTCTTCTTTGTCGATCAGGCTGAGCGCGCGAGAAACGGGGACAGCTGCGACTTCCCGCGTATGCTCCCTTTCGTCACTGGCGAGCTTGACAAATATGTTGGCCGCCGCAGCCATGTCGTTTCGTTCCGCAAGCGCGTCGTAAAAGGCCGCGCCGCGTTTCTCGACGAGAATAGCGAACTCAACTATCTCGAAGTCTTTAAGCTGGTCCAGGTTGATGGTCATCTAATTGTCCTCCGTTTAGTAGCTGGCGCGTATACTGTAAAAATATTTATCCGTACTGATTTTATTGGCAAAACTAAATGTTTTCCATAACATCAAAACTTTTCTAACTATACCAAATCTGAAAGGTTTTGCCATGGAAAATGATTCTGGCAGGGTCAGGCCTTGACAATTGACTTTAGCCCTCCCGTTTTACGGGGCAAGAAGTTCAAAGCCTGTTTCGGATTCATGAAGACGCTTTGCAGTGCTCCCCGTCAATTCGAATAATACTATTTCCACTACATGCCAGACCTTTACACCGCTCCGAACACAGCCTGTCTTCGTGGATTCCTTTCTGCCGCACGCCATGTGCATATGAAGAACAGGATTACCATCGGCATCAGGGAAAATAGTGCCCATACCCGTTGTTTCATGAACGTCATCCAGAACAAGCTCCATAGGGTTAATCGGAGTACTGCGCGCTTTTTCCGGTCCGACAATAATTCTGCTTCCCGCGTCGGCACAGCCAAGCGCGATCAACGCCGCGGCTTTGATATTCTTTTCACGCGCAAAACCTTCTATTTTCTCATGAATAATGTCTCCATCTTCAAGACGAATAATAAAGACACGTCCAAATTCTGCTTCCGAATATTTCATAGTTAGTATTACTCTTCCTAAAACCTAGAACCTACTTGCCCGCCATAGCCTTGGCGACGGAGGGACACCTTCTCACCTCCGTCTCGCCGCGTCTCCGTTTCTCCGCGTCCCCGCGTCATTCTTCCCCGCTTCCCCAATTTCTAATTTCCAATTTCTTCTTTTAGCCACTTCTTAACTTCATCAGACAGACCGGAGATCCCGGTTATTTTGGACATTTCCCCTCCCGAATTATCTGGAAGTGTTATTTCGTCACCTTGTTTGCAGCCCGTTAAAAGTTTTGCCAGTTTGCTTTTGCAGGAGATAATATTCAGGTTTTCATCATTGTCCCACTCACCTAAAATGCAGTAGCCGCCTATGCTATTGTCGGGCCGTGTTATTTCGACACATGTTCCCACACCCGCTGTATCGACAGGGAAATCGCTGAAATCCGATTCCCGTACCGTAGTCAAATCATTTTCCAGTTCCGTTTTCCTGCGCATAAGGATGCCCTGCTGTTGTCTCGCAGTTTCATATTCCGAGTTTTCCTTGAGATCCCCATAACTTCTGGCTATTCCAATATCTTTACTGTTCTTCGGTATTTCTTCCTCTGTAATTTTACGCAACTGTTCTATTTTTTCCCTATAGCTTCTTGTCGAAGTGATTCTGGCTAGTATTTTTTGCGGCTTGTTATCACTTTCTGAAGAAGCAAGAGCTTTATCAAGTTCGGGATACATTTTGATTATGCGTCCCATTACATGCCGCTTATTTACAGAGTCCCAGGCCAGAGAGGCGTTTATGTGTTTTAATATTTCTTCCCGCTCACCACTCGGTATGCAATCAAATACGCTTTTAATCCATTCTTTCTTTTCAAACAAACTACTCAGTTGGTTCTGGGCCTTAAGACCATCACCCGAATATTTACTTTCGAGCGATTGAATTACCTGCCGGACCAATTTGCCTGCCGGCAGAATATTTCCTGTATTTACAAAGTCATAGTTTTTACATGCCCAATAAAGCAGCTGAACACTGACATGCTGTGCTGTAAGCGCGGAGCCCAAGCACTCACCAAATTCCTTCTGCTTATTCGCGGAAAACAAAAACGCCACAGCTTCATTCAGAAAGGTCAACTGCATTTCGACAAGAACATCGAGAAATGTTTGTTCTGTTTTCTCCCTGTCACAGGATGCAAGGTATTTTACAAGATTCTTTATTTCCTGCGCCGGCAGAGAATTTGTTGCCGATATCAAATTGCCGGGCTCCAGAAGCATATCAGTGTATTTTGAAATGTTAAGCGAAGCATCATCTGTCAGACCCATCCGCGAAGCGCAGATAACGGCTTGAGCCACAATATCCGGTTGTTTTCCTTCCGCACCTGTTATCACAAATTTAAGGCGGTCTCTTATTATTTCATGAACATTATCGCCGGAAATATCACCGGCCTCCGCCTGCGTGAGTTCCCGAACAAGCTCAAGAATCCGTACGCTGTCGCGCTCTTTTCCGAGTTTATCAAACCATTGTTTGTCGTATTCCTTTTTCTTCTCAAGCAACCTGATGGGATCATTCCGTTTTGCGGGCAAATCGACCAACGCGTCTTTCTTGAGCTGTTTTCTTGCCGCTTCCCAGAAATTCTTCCAATCACTCTCCGACAGAATGCCATCGGTAAGTACTTCCTTAAGCCGCGGCGCGTTCATAGAGCCAAAGCTTCTGATTGCCATCCTTACCACTTCAGCAGGATCATCTTTAACAAGCTGACCTAATTCGTCTGGATCGGTATGCTTCCTGACTAATAAATGCGTGTCGTCGAGCAGTTCAAGCGTCTCGCCCGCATACGCGAAACTCATTTCATGTCGCGGTTTTTTATAAAAATCTATCGTTGCTTTCAGATAAAAATCGTCAAGCTTATTGACAACTCCAAAACCCCATGTGTTATCACGGCAAAAAATTCCGGGCGCCAGACGCGTAAGAATGTCAAGCCTCCGTATACACTCTCCTGCCGGAAGTTTCTTGTCAAACCCGGCATTGACTACAAGAGCTTTCCCCAGCCTATCATCAAAAACTGCCCGCGCTGTTTTCCTGCAGTAACCCTGGAAACCCGGATCATCCGCGCGCCATTCGCATTCCAGCTTAAGCAGTTCTTTAATCCCGTCTTTATCGGAACACTCTATAAGCTTTTCTCTCAACAGTTCCGCGCAGCTATTCGCGCTGCCCAGGTTTTCTGTTGAGGCAAGGCGCGAAAGAATACCGAGCATTTCTTGAAGAGGCATTGTTTCTTTTTCTAAACCCGCAAGAAATTCCGCCTCCAGTTCTTCGCTGTTTCTTTCTTTTAATTCTTCGTTTTGCTTCATAATTCCGTCTATATGTAGCAACTAAAACTCAAACAAACAAGCAGTATCAGATTCGAGCATTTTGCGCTGTAAACCTTTTCGGAGTTAACCACCCGCGCTCCCGCGCTAGAGGGCCCAAGATCACCGAGAAGACAAGAGGAGTGTTGTTAGAATCCGAGCAAAATTCTTATTTTGTTCGGATTCTAACAACGATTTGAACAAGAGGAAGAGGAGAAGGATTCCTCAGTTGACTCCGAAATATCGCAAGTCTTTGGGGTCAATATTCCCTTCTGTTTCTATTCTTGATCCTGTTTATCCTGTAAATCCTGTCTGAAATTTCTTCTCTCTGCGCACTCTGCGAGATACTTTCTTCACAACCACCGAATATAGATTGAATTGATCGAGATCTTTCTCTATTGTCCACGCTTAACCACGCAAGGAAGCCGAATTAATGATAAAAGCTATATTACTTGATCTGGATGGAACAGTGTATTGGGGGACCAAAGAAGTACCCGGCGCGGGCCGGTTTATCACAAACATGCGTAAAAAAGGCATTCGATGCATGTTTGTAACCAACCGGGCAAACCGAACACGACCAAGAATCTGCCAGCAGTTACAGGAATACGGTATACCATGCGAACCGGAAGATATAATCACTTCCGCGCTGGCAACCGTACAACACCTCAAAAAAGGCTCCACATATTTCATTGGTGAGGAAGGAATGAAACAGGCAATTGAAGAATCACAAATGACAATTGATGAGGAATCACCCAACTATGTGATCGTCAGTTACGACAGAACAGTTGATTACGAAAAGATCAAGAAAGCATGCAACCTTATTCATAAAGGCGCAAAGTTCATAGCAACAAATCCGGACCGCGGCCTGAAAACACAAGACGGTATTTCGCCCGGGACAGGATCGATTGTCGCGGCCGTTTCCGCAGGATGCGGCGTGGAACCGCTCATCATAGGAAAACCTGAAAAGCTCATTATTGAAATGGCCCTTGAACAACTAGATGTACCCAGAGACGATGTGATACTGGTTGGAGATAATATAGAAACAGATGTACCCGCGGGGCAAAAGGCGGGGCTTCGTACAGCACTACTGCTTGGCGGCATTTCCGTGCTGCAGGATATTGATAATGCTCCGTTTCAGCCAACATGGATTGTCGAGAATTACGAGGAACTGGAACAAATCATTGCAGCGGGTTAAAGAAACACCAGAACACCTAATGACGAAATACCTAAATCTCGCTTCGTCTCCCCGTTTCGCCGCTTCGCCGTTTCGCCGCTTCCCCGTATCGCCGTTTCCTCTTATGGTGCCAGGGGCGCTGGTGGTGGCGCCATAGGAGATCCAGACTGCATCATACTGCTCTTCATCTGGGCCTTTATTTGATCTTCCGTAAATCTCAATGACAGCGTTACCGCAGATCCTTTGCTATCGATATTCAGAATTTCAGCAATATTCATAGGCGCGGCCCCTGGATTCTGGGCCTGAGCTGCCTGCATCTGCATAATTACAGGCATTGCCATTGTCTGCAAAATCATTTTTATCTGCATTGCCTCCTGTTCCGTTGCAAGATCACACGCCAGACTGATATTCAATATATCAGCAAGCTTAGCGCCCAGAGAAATACTTTTCAGGCCTTTCATAGGCGTTATGAATCCAAGCATCATTGCCGCGTTCGGATCATTCTGAGCGTTTCCTTCAGCTTCAGCAACTTTCTGACGAATCTGCTCACGAATCGATTCCGGAAGAACAAAAGAAAGCTTCATCTGGGATCCTGCCGGCAGAGTATTTGCCGCAGTTTCAATTTCCGGTGATATCTTTTCGTACTTCTTTGCTGCAGCCCGTTTTAATGCCGCTTGAAGGCTCTGCTTGTTAAAGGCCGTAAAGACTGCTTTCCCATTAGAAGCAACAGCAATATATATTGTTGGATCATCCGGCGTAGCAGACTTGAGTTCCAGCGCTGGAACCCCGCTGATATCTATATCAAGAATCTGAACTCCTTCAGATTCGTCAATCACAGCCTTTAATCCGGCCTTAAGCTTGGCCGTATCAACGGATTTCTTCAGAGCAATACCAGCCGACGCTTTTATCTGGGCCATTATTTGGTTCTTATCAGGATTATCAAAATCAATTCCATCTACGTCACAGGAGAAAAGTCCTGCAATAATGTCCTTATCGGTAAGGCCTGTAGCTTTTTTAAATGCTTCTTCTTTCTTTTCGTTTTCGGCTATTGAAGAATCCAATCCTTTGTTGTCTTCATTAAACTTTTCCATTGCCTTGGATATGGGCGTACCGCTCATAGCCCCAATGTCAGCCCTCAGGACTACATCAGCTTCCGGCACAACAGCAGCTTTTATGCTTTCTTTGGCGGAAACTTTTCCGGCACACCCTATGCTTGGCTGTAACATCACACAAATGGCAAGTATTGCGGCCAACGATTGAATTTTGAACAATGTTTTCATGCTTTCATTTCCTTTCATACAGATGTTCTACTATCAGTTAATTTCTGATCGAGAAATAGAAGATTACGGGGAACAGGGTTAGTCTACAAGGCTTATTTTTTAATTAGTTACTGAAAAAGCATTGAACAGAAGGTAATGAAGGAAACAAAGATCATGAATTAAATTCGGAATTTTCCGGATTTAATTCATTTTTTGTTGTCTTGAGCAACTTAAACGCCGGCTTTGCCCCGCACCGCCTGCCCTATCGAATGATAGGGTGCTTTGCTCTGGGCGCATCCCTTCCCCTGAAACCTGAAACCCGAAACCTATAACCTGACACTTTTCAAATACCCAGGCCAGTACCGATACCAACAAGCCAATATTCATGGTCGTCACCAAGCGAACTCCATGTGTATCGGCCCATTATCTCAAAAAGACGCATACGGTTCCTGAGCCAGACCCTGAACCCGGCTTCAACATGCCCGCCCCAATATGAAGCACCACGATCTTCAAGCTCATCATCATCATCATCGGAAGATTCACTTGAAGCCGAATAATTATAGCTTCCACCCACGCCAATAAACGGAGCAAACCGCTGGTGCGGCATCAGGCGAATGGTCAAACCCAGTCCGGAATAAAAAGAGTCTTCTATTTTATTCGATAAAAGCCTCATGGAATAATCACCGAAAACCGGAGTGTTCTTGAGCCATGAACCGGAGTTCCAGCTCATCCCATAAATATCATCTTCGGGATTCAGCAGAAAAGTAAAACTGCCGCCGGCAGACTCCTCGCGGTCCTCAGGTTCAGAACCCGAAACAGGCAGTAAAAGAAAAGAACCAAGACAACAGATTGCCATTATTATCAATTTTATCTTACAACTCTTCATTCTGTCTCCGTATTTCGTATTTCGATATTGGATATTCGTTTAACGGTTGCCACGTCAGGCCCTTAGGGCCTAAGTGGCCGCTTAGCCGAAGGCCGACGCGGCGGCATTCTCTCCTTCACTAATTTCTTCTCTTCTCCTGACTCCTGACTTCTGACTTCTGACTTCTTCCTATAAAATACAGTCCAAACGGAAGTATAACACCAAGGCAAACAATTTTCCACAGTGTAAAAAACGTCACCCCCACAATTGACGCACTGTAGATATTCCAGAATATAATCAAACACGCAATCCATACCGCCATAAAATTCGAAAACGATTCACCTGAATGCAGCAATTTAAGTCCTTCAGTTCGCTTCCTGTAAAAAGGGAACATGAGATTGCTCCCCATAAATCCAAGCTGATCAGCGATTATATGTGCCGCGTGAGCGCTGAAAATTACAAGTCCCGCAAGCGGTCCCAATATCAGCGTACCGACCAATCCAAATAAAAGGCATATCACAAAGCTATGAGTCCATTTGCGATGCCAGATAATGAAATCAGGTCTTACCATACCGTTTTGCATCGGCTCCAGACAGAATAACGGGCCGTCAAATATATCCACTGTTGTAGTGGCCTGATACGCGAGTTTTATTTCACACGGTAACGGAACTGCCGCCTTTAGATCTTTTTTCAACCCGGAGCTCCGAACAGGAGTCCCGCCCGTGTCTATAACGGGACCATAACTCACGACAACCTGTTTATTCGGCAAATCGAACCTGATGCTGTACTGCTGCCATAAATCCGCGCCAAGCCGGACAGTATCAAATTGTATCTTTACAGGTTTGCCGGTTTCATGAGCACGCTTTACGGCATGGACCATAGCGTTTGCAATCATTTTCGGATCAGGCTTAAGCGGATCGGGTGTTACCATGATATCATGTTTGGCAAAAAAACGGCAAATCTTGAAGTCAATCGTATCCGGCATAATCCCGAAAACACCACCCAGAATAAAATAGAGCGGGTTACCGTCAGCTCCAGCTTCCACGGCTTGCGGGAAACACGAAGCTGCCGCAACACCAATTGTAAAATGTGCAATACCTTTCAATCTCCCCCTATCCCAGGTTTCAGTGTTCAGGTTTCAGTATTCAGGAAAGATTTCTTTCCCTTCCTTCATCATTGGATATTCCTTGCTGGATATTGGATATTCCTGTTCAATCCTCTCCTGTTTCTTCCTCCTGACACCTGACCTCTGAACCCTATCTCCTATCCCAGCCCCAGCCAACCCGCAACCTTTGCCCCTATCCCCGACATATTGCAGGCCATGGGCAAAAGAATCACACCCAGACAGTTCATTCGTCTCGCGCCGAATAACAAAGGAATAAGCCCTATACCCGCGCCCACAAGCATAACAAATAAACCCATCAGGCCTGTAACGGAAAACACGATAAGAATAATTACGATCAGGGCAGAGAACGAGATTTGCCGACATCCGCTTTTTTTCATAACAAGAATCGCCCCTCGCGCCAACGGCCCAATCAAAAGAAAAGATATCGCGCCGGCAACAGCAATAGACGCAACGGCCATATAGAAATCATAATAAGTTTGCGGCGCGTATATACCACCAAGCATCTGCGCGCCACCTCCACGTATCATGTGGAGACCCGGCATAAAGAAGAAAAGAAAACCGCCGACATAATAGATCAGTTTTGATGTGCCCTGTGACACCAGAAATGATCGATCATCCCGCACAGCGGTTGCGTGCCCGGCAAGAAAACCGCCAACACCACCTGTAATAACAGGAAAGAATGCCGCGAAACCGCCGCCCAGCCCGCCGGCGAATACTCCGCTCAAAACCGGGCCACAGGTAATCTCGGGTGCACCCATATTCTGTCGTGGCATTTCAACACGACTTACGATATTCATTATCAGCGAAGGGATGGTAAAGAGCCCGACAAAAGCAGGCATAAGATTTTGAAATGCAACTGCAGAAGAAACAGGAGATCGAAAAAAAAGAACAAATCCCAGTATACCCGAAAGCAGGAAAGTCAGTAAACCCGCGCTTAACGATTTCCATGCTTTAAGGAAACGAAACCAGCCTGCCCACTCCGCCGTTATTGCTTTGGGCCATTCAGACATAAGCATAAAACATATCACACACCATAATATCCAATGTGTATGCGGCCGGAAAACAGAACGTGCCATGTATAGAATTCTCGGCCCGGCCGCGGCGGTTAAAAACACCACCAGAAACAAGCCGGCAAGACCTCCAATAGCAGTGATCATTACGGCTTCGTATCCACGTCCACGCATCAAATATTTCTGACCGGGCTGAACAGTAAAAAAAGCGCTTTCATCCGGCGCGGCCAGCAAAACAGCAGGCACCGTGTTAAGCATTGCATATCCAACTATCATGCCGGTAAAAACCGGGACCAATATTTCAGTCGGCAAAGTCAAGCCATACAGGCCCATCGCGTGAAGACCGATAACCAGGAGACCCAAAACGTTATAGATATGTAAACCGGGTATACAAGCCAGCAGCGAGGATATAACCGCACCGGCGGCCGCTGATAATATAACTGTAATCACATCCATGTTTCTTCATTCCTACGCTATCTTCTTTTGCTCGCTTGGGGTCAGACCCGTCTCGCCTTCTACCTCACGGGCGTCACCATGTCGCCGCTTCGCCGTTTCGCCCCTTCGCCCCCTCGCCGTTTCACTCCGTCAGCGCTCTGCAGAATTAACTTCACCTGACTCTGTGCCCGAACCCTCAGACCTCCCGTCACATCCACAAACGCGCCTTTTCGCGGAACAATATTTTTTTCGACAAGTTCCCGCGCAACGTCACGATATGCCGCGACCCGTAATTGACCGGTGCCATCATCTATTGCAAAAGAAAGATAATCAACTTCTTCATTCCTGATGGCAATATACGCGTCCTTTTCAACCATACCGCAAACCCGTACATACGCGTAATTCATCATGGAGTTAATATCGCCCACTTTGACTACAGGCAACTCCCTGTGTTTAACCATAAGATAAAGAAAAGCCAGTCCGACTATTCCCAGTATCAGCGCTGAATAGCGCAAGATACGATAAACAGGATTTCTTGCCGAACCAGCTTCGCAGTAAGGACAAACATCTACCGGGCCGATAAATCTTTCGCAGCCCGGACAAAATGCTCCTTCCGATCGTTTATCAGTTGCGGTTGTGGCCTTCAAATTACTCTCCCCACTCTTCTCTTGGCACTCAGCATTCTGACTCCTGAATCCTGACTCCTGCCCCTCTCTTCCTTAACAATTGGATATTCCTTGTTGGCTGTTGGATATTCCTTTACTCCTGACTCCTGAATCCTGACTCCTGACTCCTGCCCCTCTCTTCCTTCACAATTGGATATTCCTTGTTGGCTGTTGGATATTCCTTTACTCCTGACTCCTGACTCCTGACTCCTGAATCCTGACTCCTGACTCCTGAATCCTGACTCCTGACTCCTGCCCCTCTCTTCCTTCACAATTGGATATTCCTTGTTGGCTGTTGGATATTCCTTTACTCCTTACTCCTGACTCCTGAATCCTGACTCCTAAATCCTTACTCCTGACTCCTTCTCCTACAACTTCCCCACTACCTCTTCCAGTATGTCTTCCGTAGTAATCAAGCCAACAACTTCTGATTTTTTGTTTATTACCAGGCACATCGGCTGACGAGAACGGCGCAGGCGAGGGAAAATCTCATCAACAGGCATATCTTCTGGTATGAATAGAGGATATTTCATGATATCAGCAACCTGTTTTGATATATCCGCGTCCCGCAGTGACAAAGCGGAAAAAACATTAACAATACCTGTAAATTCACCACTTTCATTATCACAGACAGGGAAGCGAGTGAATCCTGTTGCCTTAACGGTCTCAAGAAAATCTCTGATGCTGGTATCACTGTTGATTATAGTTGCCTGATGACGGGGAATCATGATCTGACATGCTTTTTTCCCGGAAAGCTCAATCACCCTATGAATCATAACACGCTCTTGCCGGGACAGAACCCCGTGTTTCTCACCTTCAGCCGCAAGAGTCTTCAGGTCATCTCTTGTTACAAAAGAAATCGGCCTGAAAAACGATCGCGATGTCCCCGGTGTCAACAGCCTGATTAATCCGACAATACCAGTTGCCAGTGGGCGGAGAATCATTTCTGAGATCCGCAATATATGCGCATATCTAATACATCTCTCCAGAGGTCTGGCGTAAAACCATGCTTTAGGGATATATTCGCAGAAGATCAAAACCAACACAGACACAAGAACAGTGGACACTGCCTGACCCCAAACACCAAATAAACTCACGGCGAAACTGGCGGATAAAACTGAGATCACAACAAGACAAAGGTTGTTTCCTACAAGTGTTGTGCCGAGCAGCCGGTCGGAGTGTTCAATAAATTTCTGCAGAATTCTTGCCCTGCGTGAGCCCTTTCTTAAAGCATGCTGAAAACGAAGGGGGTGAACAGAAATCACACCTGTCTCAATGCCCGCAAAAAAAGCCGACCCGGCCATGCAGACAATAATTACAAGTAATATAACAGCGGTCATTTAAATTAACTTCTTTCCTTTTCCTTTTTCTCGAGCTCCAGAAGAGTTATACGGGTTTTCCTGATACGTTGAACCGTAACGCGACAGCCCTGCGCTTCCACAATTTCTCCGACCCGTGGAATATGTTCAGTATAGGCGCTGAACCAGCCGGCAATTCGATCAGCACCGTCCGCTTCAAGATCAAGATCCAATTCGTAATTAATATCCTCAAGGCTGGCACTGCCGTCTATCAGCCAGCAATTATCGCCCGTCTTTTGAATGGCAGGTTTTTCTTCCCCGTATTCACTGCCGACATCCGCAATAATTTCTTCAAGAATATCGCCCCTGGTAATAAGCCCCGCCGTGCCACCATATTCATCCACTACAAAGGCGACACGTTTATTCTCACGCTTAAAAGTGGCCAAAAGCGTATTAAGCGGCGCTGTCTCGGGAACAAAAAACGGAGGGATTACAGCCGCTTTCAAATCATGATTCGCTGATAAAAGAAACTGCGGCACATCCAGGAAGCCTTCTGCCTGATCCAGGGATTCCCTGTAGACCGGCAAAAAACGAAAAGTCACGCTCCGGGCTGTGTCCTCACTCTCATCCAGAGAATCCTCCAGATCAATGCCAACCAAATCGACACGCGGTGTCATAACGTCACTCGCCTGAATTTCTTCCATCCGGATAATCCCGTCGACCATCGTGCGTTCTTCCTTGTCGATAATGCCTTCCTCTTCTCCTACTTCAACTACCGTAAGAAATTCATCTTCCGTCAAAGTCTGAATGGACGGACGTAATTCCTTCTTGAGGAAAGAAACCGTTTTTTCAAGAAGAAGACGAATGGGAGCCATAATCCTGGTCAGCACGGAAAGAACGGGCGAATAGATAACAGCAAGCGTGCCGGCATGAGCCATGGCAAGCCGCTTCGGCGCAATTTCTCCGAATATGAGAATTAAGATCGTCATTACGGGGATGGAAACGGCTTCACCGTGGGCAGGCCAGATACTCTCGGCAATCATGTAACCAAGACCCGCAGCGGTTATGTTTACAAGGGTGTTGCCTATCAGAATGGCAGACAAAAGCCGATCAGGCACAGAAAGAAGGCTTTCTATACGTTCTCCCGCTTTTTGCCGTAATTTACGTATGCGATGAATCCGTATCGAATCCAAAGAAAAAAAAGCCGTCTCAGCACTGGAGAAAAAGGCAGAACACAAAACAAGAAAAAAAAGAACAAAACACTCAATAATTAAAAGAGCTGTCATCTAATGGTAATATATCCGTATTTCGTTAAACGTATTTCAGATTCCGATATTCAGTCTTCCCTGAAACCTTGTTCCCAAATTTTAAATCCACATACTTCTTGTATTTCAATACTCAACAACCAACAAGGAACACCCAATATCCAAGGCCAGAGCATCCCCTCTTCTTTGGGAGTTGGATATTCCTTGTTGGCTGTTGGATATTCATGTTCACTCTCCCTGAAATCTTCCTTCGCCCCCCCCCTCGTCTCTGGGTCAAGAGTTTTAAGAAAATTAATGAGAGATGGATGATTAAG
>JBHORK010000034.1:0-23915 GCA_042565725.1 Verrucomicrobiota bacterium | reverse complement strand
AAGAACAGCGGTCAACAGAACAGCAACATAAATAACTACGGTAATAAAGGCCATAATGGCGCGAGCCGTTGAATTATAACGATATTCAAGATATTCCGGCATTGTATAAATGCCGGCCTTTAAAAAACGGGGAAGCAGTGTAAAAGCAATAATAACAATTCCAACCGTGCCGGCTAATTGCCAGTTGCTGACAGCCAAACCCACGCTACCTGCGCCCTGACCGGCCATGCCTACAAACTGTTCTGTCGAAATATTCGCGGCAACAATAGAAAACCCGATAAGCCACCAGGTCAGCCCTCTGCCGGCCAGGAAATAATCTTCACTGTTCTTTTCTTTCCGGCTCTTGAACATGCTTACGCCGATTACGACTGCGAAAAATAATGCGAAAACACCGATATCTATGTAGTTAAACATTTGGCACTTCCTCCCTATATAGATGTTCTTACGGTTATTGAGGTTTTGTTGTTGTTATGTGAATATCATAAACTGATGTTGATACTATAGTTTATTGTCTGTATTATGCACATAGATAATCTAATGATTATAATGGATTATATTACTGTTTTATGGAGCAGATACATACCAGAGTAAAAGATGGTTTCTCGGGGCAGCGTCTTATTGTTTTGCCGGGAGATGTTCAGGGGAAATGCAAAAAACTGCCTGTTGTACGGGATCTTTATGTTACCGATATAGGGCATTTCCCCTCGGCAAAGTATCACTATGTTCAGCGGCGAAAACCAAGAAAAGAGACTATCCTGATATATTGTACCGGCGGGTCCGGATGGTGCAGGATGAAAAACGCTAAATGGCGGCTTACCAAAGGAAAAGCTTTTTTTATTCCTGAAGGTGAGTGTCACACATACGGAGCCGATAGAAAAACACCCTGGACAATCTATTGGATCCATTTTAAAGGACGAAAGGTTGCCGACTTCCTGGAAGCGCTTGGTGTTGATTCTGATCGACCGGTTCTGAATATTCCCGACACACAGCTCGTTACGGAAGCGTTTGAGGATATGTACAGTTATGTGCATCAGGGTTATACGGAAAGCTGTCTGCTTGCGCTCTCAACGGAGCTTGCCAGGTTTCTTGGTATGCTCAAAGTTCATCAGAGATCACTTCATACCAAGGGGCGGAAAGCAGAAGAAAAGATTCTGCGGTCTATCCATTTTATGCGTGAACATCTAAGCGAGCACATCACTCTAGCGGCGCTGGCGCGTCATGCGGGATTATCGCCATCGCATTACAGTTGTCTTTTTAAAAGGCAAACGAACATTTCGCCTGTTGTCTTTTTTGCTAGATTAAAACTGCAATATGCGTGTGAACTTCTGGATGTAACGGATCTTTCTGTTGAAGAAACAGGCCGGAGAGTAGGGTATAAGGATCCTTTTTATTTCTGCAGGATTTTTAAGAAAATGATCGGAATGGCGCCGTCTTATTACAGGAAGAGAGAGTTCAGGAGTTAGAAGTGAGTAAAGAAGGAACATCTAACATTGAACGTTCAGCATCGAATGGAAAGCTATTGAACATTCAATAACCAACCCGGCGATAAACTCAGGGCAGGCAAGGAATATCCAAGGAACAAGTGAATAGAAGGAAATGATGAAATGTAAATGATCCGCCTTCACTTTGAAGCTGCGGCGAGGCAAGCGCAAACTCCTCGAGAAGGGAATTATTTGCTTCCTGTTTTCTCAGATGCTAGACTTTTTTCTAAAGTTAATTGGTGTTTAACAGATGTATAATGCCAGATCAATGTGCCGTGAAAGCCAGTAAATTCATGCGTTTGTGTATCAAAATAACACCCGCTTTGATGATTTTGATTGTATGTGCATTAATAATGCCTGACGTCGTTATGGCGACTGATGCTTTTGATGTGGTCAGGGCTATGGGGCGGGGGATCAATTTAGGGAATACCATGGAGCCTCCTGATGAAGGCAACTGGACGGGGGGAGTTGGAGCCCAGGAGTATTATTTTGATGATTATGTTGCTGCTGGGTTTACGTGTGTACGAATTCCGGTACGGTGGGATAATCATACGGAAACCAACGCTCCTTATACAGTCGACTCCATCTGGATGGCGCGAGTAGAAGAGGTTGTTGACTGGGGCTTGTCGAGGGGGCTGTATATTGTGCTGAATACGCATCATGATCACTGGATTAAAGAAGATCAGTCACCGGAAAACATTGAACGTTTTGAATCGATATGGACCCAGATATCAGATCATTTTCAAAATAAATCAGAGAAGCTCTTGTTTGAGATTATTAATGAACCGTATCACTCTCCAGTTACAAATGATCTGACAGACGCTGAATTGAATGCTCTTAATACAAATATACTCAATATTATCCGTCTTAATAACCCTTCACGTCACGTGATTATTACAGGAAACGAATATCATTTTAATACTGTGAATACGATTATTCTGCCGAATGATCCATACATAATTGTAACAGTACATACCTACCAGCCATACTCTTTTTGTGGTAATGGAATAGGCACATGGGGTTCAGCTTCAGATAGAACATCGCTGGAGAGTAACTTTGATATGGTTGAAACATGGTCGCAGAATAATAATGTTCCACTCTTTTTTGGCGAGTTTGGGGTTGTTACTAACGCGGATCCTGTCTCGCGTCTGGCATGGTACAATTATATGGTGAATGCTATGGTTAGCAGAGGTTACGCTTTTGCCTTCTGGGACCATCCTGGTAATTTTGAAACCTATAATCGTGATGATGGAACCTGGGATACTGACGTGCTTGATGAATTAATTGATACGGGTGTATATCCAATATTTGATGATGACGCGGATGGTTTGATCAATTACGATGAGTTTAATATATACTTCACAGATCCTGACGACCCGGACAGCGATGACGACGGAATGCCGGACGGCTGGGAAGTGAGTTATTCGCTTGCTCCAACTAATAATGACGCATCGGATGATGCTGATTTGGATGGGTTGTCAAATCTTGGTGAGTATTACGGCGGAACGGCTGCGGATGATTCTAACTCGGTATTCAAGATAATACAGGCCCAGTCGATTGATGAGGGGTTAAGGCTTACGTGGCTGGGCGGAACGAATGGTTCAACCAACGCGTACATGATTTATCGCGCAACAAGTCTGATGGACGGGGATTGGAGTTCGATAACCAATTATCCTCGCACGAATGCCAGCGGCACGAATGTGTGGGTTGATACGGACGCTTCTAATTATTGGCCGAATATTTTCTACAAGATTACGGCTCCTACAAATCAGTAGACATCTCATAGGATGCAGGCTGTAGGCAGATAGACTGCAACGTTCAGGTTTGAGACGGAAGCTGCCTGAGCGTAGGAGGAACACTCCAATGCTTCAAAAGCATAACAAATTAAATCTTTCAGCTTTTTATTATATAAATTTCACGGACCACGTATATTGCAAATTCCTCTGATTGACTTCTTTCGTTTTTAACATGATACTAAGCGTCATAAGAGTTTGTGTTATATGGAGATACATCTATGAATCTTAGGAAATCATATTGCTTCTTATATATTGTTCTATCCGTGTTTCTTTCAGGGGTTTGTTTTGGCTCAGGAGAGGTTGTCCGTGTGACTGTTGATGCCTCCAAAGTCGTCCGGACCGCTGATCGAACAAAATTAATTGGTGTAAATGTTGCGCTATACAACAAAAAGGAACAGCTCAAAGACGCGCATGCCAGGAAATTGATAGATGATCTGGCAATTGGATTGATGCGCGCGCCGGGCGGATCCGGGGCAGACAAATATTACTGGAACGGTTATGGGATTTTCAAGGACGGAAAAGCTGATCAATCGAAATTTAAGGATGGATATTGGGAAGTAGACTATTCAGGTTATGCGCCGGGTTTTGTTTTGAATCCTAAAGATTGGAGCAAATGCTATATACAGAACGGCTGGGATGTTAAATTCCTGCATGAGTTTGTTAAGAAACATAAACACGCGCAGAATCTTGTGACGATCAATGCCGGGACCGGTCCCGCGAAACTGGCTGCCGAATGGGTGCGTTGGGCCAATAAGAAGAATGATTATAATATCAAATACTGGGAAATCGGAAATGAATTGATAGGTTCCTGGGAGCCCGGCCATTTTCTGCCTGACGGAACAGAGCTTACTGCTTCAATGTATGCTCAGCGTTTTTCTGAATTCGCTAAAGCAATGAAAGCTGTAGATCCCACGATTAAAGTGGGCGGGGCCGCGTGCGGAAGTCATCATCCCGATTTTACCGAAGCAATGCTGAAAGATGCGGGACAGCATGTGGATTTTATTACGTTTCATCTATATCCAACCAGAAACAGTCTTGCTGAAGAGGACGAGTTTTTCGCGAAGATATTCTCTCTGAAAAAAATCATGAAGGAATATGAAGAGCTTGCGAAAAAATATCAGCCGGACCGTGCCGCTGAAATAGAAATAGGCATTACCGAATGGAATTCCAAACTTACTTCGGACAGGACATCCTTTGATTTGGCGAATGGGTTGTGGTTCTGTATGTGGGTTGGTGAGATGATGGATGCGGGCGTTGATTTCGCGACATTATGGGATATGTTTGCGGCTAACAGTAAGGGTGGACACGGGTTGCTGTTCAAAGATGGAAACTATAAGCCTACAAGCAGGTATTGGGCGTTCTGGCTGTGGAGCCATTATATGGCCGATGACCTTGTTGAATCTTCAGTGTCGGGCGCTGAGCAATTATATTCCACAGCAACAAAATCAGATGATTTTTTGTATGTAATGCTTGTTAATCGTTCCAGAGAACAGGAAATAGATACAATAATTGATATTACCGGTTTTGCGCCGGCGGCAAAGGGACAGGAGATTACATTGTCTCATCGCGAATATTTCTGGAACCCGTATAAAGGACGGGCAGACTGGAATAACGGCCCGAAAATTGAAAAGTGTGATATGGCGGATAAGATGTTGGTTGCTGTACCGCCTTTCTCCGTAAAAGTATTTAAGATGCATAAGAAGGTCTTAAAGAAAAGAAGCTGGCGGTTCTGGCGCAGAAAGCCGGAAATAAAAATACTGCTTCCCGAACAGGGTGTTTCCGATCTGCCTGTGGAAGGATGGGTGCGTGTCTGCAGAAAAGGTTCGGATGATCCTTATTCCGAAGCCCCGCCGTCTGCCGGGATGACTGTTCAAGGCCCGGCTGAAATAGATAATGATAAAGTGAGAATATCAGAAGGCGCGGGTCGTTTCTTCCTGGAGCCAAAGGGTGACGGCAAAGTGACAGTTGTCGCGGAAGCGGATGGTTTGGAGGCAAGCAAACAGATTGTTTTTAATCCTGTTAAGTATACACCGAAGATTGCGTGGACCTTTGAAGATGCTTTACAGGGTAAGGGTTATATGTCTAATTATTCCATGGAATTTGATAATGAATGGAAGGGACATAATGAGGTTGTGAAAATACGGATTCCGGACGTAATTCCGGAACCGCATAAGAATTATCTGTTGGGGATCAAGAATTTACCCAGGGCTTTTCCCAGGGAACGGATAGGTGGTGTGGTGTTTGATCTGTTTGTTCCGGAAGATTTGAAATGCGAGGATAAGAACGCGCAAATAATTATTGTCATGGAGAGCAGTAAAAAATTCTGGATGCGGATCGGGGATGTTAAAATTAATGAGAATAAAGGCAAATGGCGTACTGCAAAAGTTATTGTTCCCGCAAAATTTCTTAGGGTAATGGACGGAACTTTCGGGGTTAAGTTTATGACAGCGGCTAAGACTCCAATAGACGGTTCGATTTATTTGGATAATATTGGGTTTCTTTTGAGGTAGAAGAGAAAGAAAGTTAGACAGGATTTACAGGATCAACAGGATAGGGAAAAGGATAGCTATGGAATACGGATATTTTGATGATAAGAACAGAGAATATGTGATCACCAATCCCCTGACGCCGGTGAAGTGGACCAACTATATCGGCACCTTACAGTTCGGCGGGATAGTGGATCATACCGGAGGCGCCTTGCTCTGTCGGGGCGATCCTGCCCTGAACCGTATTACAAAATATATACCGCAATTGCCCGGTTCCAGTTTTAAGGGTGAAACAATTTATATACGCGTTAAGAAGGATGGAGGATATAAGATCTTTTCTCCTTTTTATGTGCCTACATTGGATCCGTGTGATTTATACGAATGCCACGTGGGTTTATCCTATCAGCGGATTATTACGGAATTATATAATATAAGAACAGAGGTGACGATTTTTGTGCCTACGGGCTCGCAGGTCGAAATAAGAGATATAAGAATTACCAACCTGTCCGATCAGCCGCAGGAAATTGATATTGTTCCCGTTGCAGAATACAGCCACTTTGACGGATTAAAGCAGTTTACCAATGCCGATTGGGTGCCCCAGACTATGACCGTGGACGCGGAAAAAGGAAACGACGGAATGGTTGTTCTTAAGCAGTACGCGTTCATGAAGAGAGAAACTGAAATCAACTGGTTTACTTCTAATCAGCCGGTTGATTCGTTTCAAACTGATCGCAGGATTTTCCTTGGTGATAATGAATATGGAACATGGAAGGATCCCCTGGAACTTCAGAAGGAACACCTGTCCAATTGTGAAGCAAGGAGAGGGGATAATATAACAGCGCTTATGCATAAGCTTGGATCAATGGCCTCCGGTGAAACGAGACGCATTATCACGCAATTGGGGAAAGACCATCCCGATAAAATAAAGGCGGTTGTTAAGAAATATCGCGATGAAAAGAATGTGGATTCCGCGTTTGATGAACTGAAAACATTCTGGACGGATTATTTGTCCAAATCTCAATTCGAGACGCCTGACAAAGCGTTGAACTCTATGGTGAACGTTCACAATCCGAGACAGTGTCATACAACGTTTAACTGGTCGCGTTATCTCTCATTGTATCAATTGGGACTTGGCGCGCGCGGTATCGGGTTCAGGGACAGCTCTCAGGATGTGATGGGGATTCTGGCCAATATGCCTGAGAAGGCGCCGGGTCTTATGCGACAGCTTTTGAGTGTGCAGAGATCGGATGGTTCAGCGTATCACCAATTCTTTCCGTTGACCATGGAGGCCAATGAGGGTGGGGCAAGAGAGCATAAAGGGCATCTGTTTTATGGAGATGATCATCTGTGGATTATTCTCGCGGTATGCGCGTATGTTAAGGAAACAGGCGATGACGCTTTTCTGAAAGAGGAAATTACTTTTTACAATAAGGATCTTTCGCTTGAAGAACGTGAAAAAGGCACTGTACAGGAACATCTTAACCGCGCGCTTAATTTTACAAAGAATACTGTGGGCCAGCATGGTTTGCCTATCCTGGGTCATGCGGACTGGAATGACTGTGTTAATCTGCCGGGCCAATCCGAAAGTATGTTTATTGCCAATCTCTACGGCAAGGCGCAGTTGGAAATGATTGAGTTGATGGAGCATTTAAATGACGCCGAAGCCATTGCCCGGCATAAGACCGATTACGATGCCATGAAAAAAGTGGTTAACAAGCACGCGTGGGATGGTGAGTGGTTTATTCGTTATTTCGAAGAAGACGGCACACCTGTTGGTTCCAAGAAGAACGAACAGGGCAAAATTTTTGCTAATGGTCAGTCATGGACAGTGTTTTCGGGTTTTGCTGATGAGGAGAAAGGCCGGATAGCGCTGGATTCGGTAAATAAACATCTCAACACAAAATACGGCATTAAACTTAGCACGCCGGGCTTTAACGGATTTGATCCGACCAAGGGCGGGATAACAACCTATCCGCCGGGCGCCAAAGAGAACGGCGGGATTTTCCTGCATTCTAATCCGTGGGTCATGATTGCGGAAACAATACTTGGTAATGGTGACAGGGCATTTCAGTACTATAAGCAGATAGATCCTGCTTCCAGAAACGACATGATAGATGTGTATGAATGTGAGCCGTATTGTTACGCGCAGAATATTCTCGGCGATGAGCATCCGCAGTTCGGTCTCGCGCGTAACAGCTGGCTTTCCGGTACATCCTCATGGACTTATCAGGCCGCGGTTAAATATATACTGGGGATAATGCCTCGATATAACGGTCTGGAAATTAATCCATGCATACCCAAGGAATGGGACGGATTTACGGCTATACGAAAGTTCAGAGGTGCGACATATAACATCAGAGTGAAGAATCCTGATCATGTATCTAAAGGTGTGAAGACTTTTGTTGTCGACGGCAAAGAGATTGAAGGCAATGTTGTCCCTATCTTCAGTGACGCCAAAGAACATATCGTGGAAGTAATGCTGGGCAGTTGACTTTCTGTCCTATTCGCTCCATGAAAGAATGGAGTATTGGAGTGATGGAGTATTGGAAAAAGAATTCTTGTCAATTAAATCATTACTCCAACACTCCAGTACTCCAGAAGATACAACTCGGCGATAAACTCAGGGCAGGCAAATTACGTTTTTTTACTTTCAACATATAATTAACTTGCAGTACAAAATGTTTTTTCTGTATTCCAACCGGAATTTATGAATATTAAACTGATATTAGGTTCGGCGTCTGCCAGGCGCCGGAAGATATTGACCGAGCTTGGCGTTAGTTTTGAGGTGGTTATTCCCGAAGTTGAAGAGGTCATGTATCGCGGCGATCCTGTACGGACAGTCCGGGAAAATGCCGTTCTTAAAAACGACTGGTGCCGTTCGCGCTATCCGGAACATCAGATTCTGACGGCCGATACTATAGTAAGTCTCAATAGTCAATGCGTTGAAAAGCCGATCTCCATGCAGGAAGCCATGGGCTTTCTGCGTAAATTCTCCGGTCAGGTGCATCAGGTTTTAACGGGAGTTTGTCTGGCTGGAAAAGGACAGATTAATAAGGTTGAAGTTGTTGAGTCAGAAGTTGAATTTAAAACGCTGACGGAGCCGGATATTCATGAATATGTTCAGCGTGTTGATCCGATGGATAAAGCGGGTGCCTATGATATAGACCAGCATTCGGATCTGATTATAAAGTCTTATTCCGGGTCACGAACAAATATTATGGGGTTACCCGCGGAGCTTGTGAGGAAATGGTTGAGTTTTTAGATAGTAGAATATTTCGAAAGAAAGAAGAATCTTAGACGGGATTAACAAGATCAACAGGATAAAGAATTCTCAATCATGCGGCTGGGGCCGTCTGATTGAGAAAGTGTTAAGTCTTTCTTGTGATCCTGTAAATCCTGTTGATCCTGTCAAAATTTCCGAGATGAGGTCTGGCCTGCCGTATCAAGCCGTCTTGTCCGCCGTAGCTCGGAGAGCGAAGGAGGAAGCCTTGGGCGGAAGCGGGCCCTCACGCGAGCTTAAAGGGAAAAATCAATGAGTGGTAATTTTATGATTGGAGATATTGTTGTTGATCCGCCTGTGGCGCTTGCGCCAATGGCCGGTTATACTGATAGGGCGTTTCGCTCTATTTGTAAGCGATATCATTGCAGTCTGATGTCGACCGAAGTGATCAATGCCCGTGGAATAGTGCATGATTCGAAAATGACGATGTTTATGCTGGAAACGGGCGAAGATGAACATCCGATTGGCGCACATATTTACGGTTCGGAGCCGGATATAATGGCTGAAGCTGCGATGATTATTGAAAAGCTCAATCGTTTCGATTTCATAGATATCAATTGCGGATGTCCCGTTCGAAAGATTGTGGCCAAAGGCGCCGGTGCGGCCCTGATAAAGGACCCCGCGAAGCTTGGCGCAATTGTAAAGGCCGTAAGCGAGGCTGTCACAATTCCGGTTACAATAAAAACGCGTCTGGGTTTTAAGCCGGAAACTGAGAATATAAATGACGTGGCACAGGCGGCAGAGGAGGGTGGTGCATCGGCAATTGCGATTCACGCCAGGTTTGCGTCAAACAGACATTCCGGACAGGCTGACTGGGAGGCTTTGGCGCGAATTAAAAATAATAGCTCTATTCCGGTAATAGGGAACGGAGGCGTAAAATCCGCTGAAGATGTCAAAAGAATGCTGAGTGAAACCGGAGTGGATGGTGTTATGATAGGGCGCGCGGCTATTGGGAATCCTTGGATATTTGACGAGGTTAAATGTGTGCTGGAAAAGAAATCAATTATACCACATTCGGCAAGTGAACACAGAACAGTCATACATGATCATCTTCGGCTTCTTGTTGAGCAGAAGGAAAGAGAATATCGCGTGCGTCGTCGTCACAGGCTGAGCGCGGAGCATGCGGCGGTACTTCATTTTCGCGGGCATTTATTCAAGTATCTTTCCGGTTATGCCGGGTTCAGTTCCGTGAGACGCCGCATGAATGAACTGAGTTCTATAGACGATGTCATGCAGGCTGTGGATTGTTGTATTCTTAAGTAGATAATATTTTGCTGTTTATTATGTTATAGAAAAATGCAGGAAGAATTTCGTCCCGATGCATAGACAATCGGGATCCGCCTGCGGCGGAAACGAAATTCTTCCTGCGGTTTACATCCGCCTCCCGGCGGAGGGGTTATTAAGTGAATTGTCGTATGATTAATCAACAGCTTTTTTTCTTCTCCCTGCTTCCACAAGCTGTGCGTAAACTGACTTAAAAGCCTGATGCTCTTCTGGGTTCTCTTTTCTCCAGTTTGTAGCTCCTTCTATTAAGCCTGAAAGAACATCTTCAAAATAAGATAAAGGAGTTTGTCCATATTTGTTTTTGACATTAACTTTTGCCCCGGCATCAAGAAGCAGTTTGATCGCATCAAAATCAGGCATGCCTCCCGTTATGGTAGTAAGTAATGGCGTGTTACCATCCTTGGCTTTAGCGTTCACATCTGCCCCGGCTTCAATCAACACTCTGACTATATCTTCATATTTCGCCATGTGCAGCGCTGTATATCCGTCTTTGTCACATATGTTTACGTTAATCCCTGCGTCTATGAGGATTTTGATAATAGCAGCTATTTTGACTGTCTGATTATTAAGGTGATGTGACTCCATTGCCGTCCTGAGAAGCTTCATATGATCTTCTTGATTATTCGGGATTTTAGCTCCCACATTAATAAACATCTTGAGCGCCTCAATGTTGCCTCTGGCAACGGCCAGCTTAAGCGGGCTGCCTGAAGAATAACTTTCGGGCAACAGAGATACATCCATTCCCGCAGCAAGAAGAGTCTTGGTAATGTGTGTGTTCTTGATTCCATAGTAAAGAAGTTTGTCTTGAACCCTATGTACGCCAGCTCCCTGATTCGCAAGGAATACTACAAGATCTTCATATTCGTTCCGCGTAGCGGCAAGAAGAGGAGTATAACTTCCATTCGAGATATTGATTTCAGCGCCGGAATTAAGAAGAAGTTGTGCAATCTCAACACGTGCAGCTTCTCTTTTTTTCAGCACTTTTTCGGGGATCTTCTTTATCTCTTTCTCTGCTTCTGCACTATGAATATAGTTCTTTCTATCCGGATATTTGTTGCTTTCCGAGGCGGCCAACAGAGCAGTCCATCGATACGATAAAACGCCATAGCCACCAGTCCATTTATCCAAGAAAAGCTTGTGATCATGTTCACCCATTCTTGCATTGACGTTGCACCCTGATGCGATGAGCTCTTTGACGCGGGCGACATTCAGGTTGAACGCAGCAATGATAAGCGCTTGTTCCAGTTTAGTTGCTTTCGGTGATGTCATTATTTGTTCTTCCTCTGCCCGGAGTTTATGCTTATACCCCTTTGGTACCTGAGAAGAGACGAGTCTCATTATGGAGGCAACAATCTTATCCTCTTTTCTTGGATTGTCACCTTTCGCATGAGAGCCTGGGGCGTTGTAGCTAATTGTTTTCTTTGAAGCAGTGGTTTCTATGGATATAGTTACCCACCCACCGTCTATGACGCTCTTGCCGTCTGAAGGCAGTTCTGACTGATCAGGCAACTCTAATATGCCGGATGAGAGGGTTTTTTCGGCAAGTAGTTCATCATATTCAGATATTGTTCGCGTTAAAGCATATGCTTTGCATATTCCGAATTCATGCGCATATTCCAGTGACACCATCTTGTTCCCCGAGATAGTTAATCGATATTTGATTATGGTAGGATGCCAGGAGGAACCTGTTGAAAAAGTGATTGTGCCGGTGAAGCCATAATCTGTTTTTTTGGGCACAAGAATGCTTCGACATGAAGAAGCTGAGAAAAGAACAAACAGTGCGTATAGCCAAACAATCATACGTCTTTTCATCAAATACCCTTTCATTTGTTTAATGTCCCGCGACACAGAAAAGGTTACCAATAGTTCGACAGCTAATAGAAATCATTTTCTGGAAAAAGACGTTGCACGGACCCGTTGGGGTAAGGATAGTTATGGCACGCACCCACTTTCAATCTGTCATTCGGGGCAAGAATAACACGTATTCCCAAATTTCCAATATTCCTATCTGCGTTCACCTGCCCGCAGTGCCAACGACACAGTCATTGCAGGCGGGTCTGTGTTTATCTGTGGTTTCGTCTATCGGTTGCGGTTGCGTCCTTCACCAAGCTCAGGACAAGCGGCTCGAATAGGTTGTCGTTAGGCATTCTTTCCTTTCCCCCAAATCTCCAATCTCTCTTTTATCTGTTTCTATCTGTTTAATCTAGTCGTTACTGAAAAAGCCTAGTTTCGCTGTCTGCGAGGCGTAGCGATGCCGGACATAGTTACTATTTCCAAGTTGCTACAACAAAGCAGACGGCAGAAAATAGGCTATATTTAACTCATTTCATTTTTATATAATACTACCGATTTGTCTTCTTATGTTCCTGGAATTTGCAAGAAAACTCTCCCGATCCCTCTATATCCTTGCAATTTATAGTCCCTTTATTTCTCCTCTTCTATCTACAAACAAATGAGTTAAATAGTTTTTCAGTGTCGACTAATCTAGCCCCGCAGTTGCGTGGCGGGCGGGCAAACTCTTCTCCTGCTTGTAACGTCTTCCCTTCTTATCCGCGTCCATCTGCGTGCATCCAGCCTTCGCTCAGAGAGCTACGGCGGACAAGTCGGCGGTTTCATTTCTGAACCACAGTTTGGGCAGACGGCGGGGTTGGTAGTTGGAGACGTCAATGACTTGAGCGTCGGCGGGATTGTCAGGCGTAGGGTATGCTTCTCAATCTACTACAGGATATTTTTGCCACGCAGTGAACGTAGCTCCACTTATCTGGCCCCTGTTAAGCTAAAGGCTTTTCTTGACCAGTTTAATGGCTTCCTCAGCAAATCGCGCTCCAACAATTTTGTAACCTTCGACAGAGAAGTGCACACCACCGCCCTTCGTAATCTTTCCTTTTTTGTCCTTCTTCTTATTCATCTCATCAGTATCCACCCAGGCCGCATGAGGATCGGCTTCTGCAACCTCGACCTGCGCTTTTCGTACCGTCTCCCATTGAGGAAATTTCTTATGAGGTTTAATACCAGTGATGCGACCAATAACAACATTCATGTCTTCGCGCTGGAGGTCTGTTCTGATCTGAGTCAAGAGGCCTTTCAGGCTTGCGGCGTAGAGGTGTCCGGTTTCCTCCATGGCGTCTGATTCGCCTTGCATCCAGACAAAAGTGATCGTCCGGATCTTCTTGCCTTTGATTTTACTATTCACCGCAGCCATAAGTTTGTCATACGCTGTGCCAATTTGTTCAGGTTTATCGGCTTTTGCAGGGTCCCACTTCTTATACCAGCGCCTAATTGGCTGCCCACTGCTTGCGTGCTTGACAACAATTACGTTGTCCTTGCCAAATTCCTTTTCTACAGCAGGCGTAAATGAGATGTTTGGGTCAAGCCTGTGCATATTTGACTGGCCGGAGAGAATGAACAGGTGTTGGCCCTGTCCGGCTACAGTAACGGACGATACTAAGAATGCGACTAGAGTGGCGAGACAGCGATGTTTCATACGGATTATCCTTTCTTCAAACTGATAAGAAATTGCTTTTTACGCTTAACACTCACATTACCCTCAATTCACCGTTAAACACGGCTGATGCGCAGATGCTACGCGTGGCGTAAAGAGATTTCAAGGTGAAAGTTGCCCGAGCAGAATGCGGAATCGGTGCAGGAATGGCAGTAGGGTCTTTTGTGATACGCCACACCTGCCTGCCCTGAGTATGTCGAATGGCTATTCTGCAATGGCTTTCTCATGATATTGGCAATCATCCATGACCGTTTCAATGATGTAATCCTGTCTAAAAAACTAGATCTCAAAATACTGATCTACGGGCTGATTTGACAAGAATACCTATGATATAATACTCTACTGAAAGTATGAAATTCCATAAACTACATCTCGGCAAAGCCAAATGCGCCGTTGATCTTGGCGACGGAAGTGAGCGCGGCGAGTACGTATGCCAGGATTACATTTTGCATAAACTGGGCCGTCCGCATCGCAATATCAATCTGATGTATTGCTATTATCCTCTGGATAAAGAATGGCCGCGCCGTGCCAGCGAAGTATCCCAGACCAATAATGCCTCAAACGCATGGGGGTATTGTTATGACGATTATTTTCCTTACCAACATCGGGATGTTAAACGTTTTGATGACGATGTTAAGACCGATTTTGTCATAATGCGTGATATCAGAAAACACGGGCAGGATGTTACTTTGACGCTGACAATTGATTGCGGGGTGCCGGATAATGATCTCATAAGAATAGCACGAGACCTGAAATCTTTCGGAAGGATGCATCTTCGTATAAACCATGAAGCGACCGGGACATGGTTCGCGTTTAGTAAACGTTATTCCTACCAGCAGGTTGCGGATTTCTTTGTCAAATTTCATAATATCATTAAAAAAGAAGCTCCTAATATCCGGACGGTATTATGTGTTGGCGGAATAAAAGATCCTGATAAACATGAGATAGAATATGAAAAGGAATTTACCGAGGCTTTGCGGACCACGGATATATGGTCAATTGATAACTATATCGCTCTTCATTGGGGCTGGCCTTATGATATCGCGGAGCCGGGAATAAATAATCATAAGATCGCGCCGGTAGATCAAATTCATGATTTGAACAAGCGCTCTTATGAGCGTTTTAAGTTTCTTAATAACGGTGTGTATAAAGACATTGTTCTTTCAGAATTGAATGCAGATGGTGATGTTACGGGAAATGCGTTACAGCCGGAGATAGTGAAAGAATTCTATAATAAGATAAAAGACGGCAAGTACGATTTTTATTCCGCTATTACAATGTATCAGTTCCGTGACCAAGGCCGGCTCGGACTGGAGCAGGAAGATCCCAATAATAAAGATATTGGTATCGAGCAGCCTCTGCTTCAGGTTTATAAAAATATTATTGCAGATCCACATTTTCAGCCGGCAATGCCTGTTAGCGAGGAAATACAGTTGCCGGCCAAACTACGCTGGGGGAGTGCTGAAGATTCTGACGGTATTGCCATACCCGTTGAATTCGAGAAACATCCGGTATTTTGTGAAGTGACATTTGAGGAGCCGCTCAATTTAATGATGGAAATCAACGGGCGCTGGTTCTATAAGGCCCCTGAAGTCAAAACGATAGATCTGATGCCTGCGTTTTTCGATCGTAAAATAAAAAATGGGTCCACTTTGAGACTCAACATTTTCGCTCCGCCGCCTGCCGGTGAGAACGACAGCACTCAGGGCGAAGACTGGGCCGAGAATTATTATGCTGAGCTTACGTTGGAGCCTTCATTTAGAATCAGATATCAACCCGCCGCAATGGCGTAGAGACAGTCTCACGTACTCGCCAGCTTATTGTTGCAATTCTGAACATCCAACACCGCAAAGCGGGGCAAGCATCGAATTTATCCCGCCTTGGCGGGACACTCAACATCGAACCTTGAAGTTCTGAAGTTTCTTTTTTTCGATGTTGGCTGTTCAGTGTTTCAGTTTCTGTCTTCTGACTGCTGTATTCTGAATCCTGACTTCTTTCTCTACCCCTTTACAGCTCCCGCGGTCAGGCCCTTGGCGAAAAGCCGCATTGTAAACAGGAAGATGATCACAAGTGGTACGGCGGCAATGGAATAGCCTGCCATCATTTCGCCCCATTGCTTGACGTATTCACCGTCAAGCCGCATCAATCCCACCGGGATAAGCTGTTTGTATTCAGCGTTGATGTAAACAAGAGCGGGTATAAAAGTGTTCCAGGATACCAGGAATCGCATGATGGCCAGTGCGGACAGTATTCCTCCGCTCATTGGCAGAACTATATGCCTTATCTGGTGTATTACGCCGGCGCCATCCACTTCCGCAGCTTCAAAAAGGTCTTCCGGTATGTCTTCAATAAAATTGCGCAGGACAAACATGCAGAACACCTGGCCGCCTACTGTATAAACTATCGCAAGGCCTATAAGGGAATTGAGCAGATCCAGTTCGCGCATAATAATAAATTCCGGAACAAGGTTGACTATGCCCGGCATGAACAGGAGACACAGAAAAAGATACCAGAGTATTGTTTTCCCGCGGAATTTATAACGGGCGAAAACAAACGCTCCCATTATAGCGGTAATCAGCATGGTTATAACCGATAGCACGGCAACGAATATGCTGTTGGCTATATAGCCTTTTACAATGTTCCAGCCGTGAACCCAGTTCTCCGGATGTAGAGGGAATGTGGGAAGAAAATGACTTTCGATGAATTGACTGTTATTCTTGAAACTGATAACGAGCATTACATATAACGGAAAAAAGGAGAATCCGAGGATAGCCCAGATTATCGCGTGCTTGCCCGCTTCGTGTGATAATTGTACCTTCTTCATCTTTTTTATCCTGTTAATCCTGTCTAAAAATTCTTCCTAACTGATAACCTGCGCAAAGCGCATCACTTCTCTACTCTCACATATTTATTATTTATTATGGTCATGATCATTACAACGAGGAAAAGAGCTAGCCCTATTGAGCAGGCGTATCCAAACTCTTTCTGGATGAATGCCTGATTGTACATGTACAGACCCGGAGTCAGTCCTTTGTTTTTCGGGCCGCCGTCAGAACCAAGCAGTACCATTTGTATCCACCATGTCTGGAAAGTGTTTATTATCAGCAGAACAATGTTAAGGCGGACCTGTGTCATGATCAGAGGCAGTTCTATTTTCCAGAATTTGCCCATTGAAGATATTCCGTCTATTTCCGCGGCTTCATACACTTCGGTCCCTATGTTCTGTAGACCCGCCAGATAGATAAGAACACCGACAACACTGACCCAGGGGAAACCCCATAAAATCAGGGCTGGTATGATCAGACGCTGATCGCCGAGCCATGCTGGTTTGAATGGGTGGGTGAACACACCCCAGTGCAGTACCCATTTATCCAGCCATATGAAAACTTCGTCCAGGTTAGTTGCCGTAAGAAACTGATTTAAAAAGCCTACGTTGGCGTCATAGAAGAATTTCCATACAAGAACATTGACCATTATCGGTATGATCATCGGTATAACGAAAAGGACCCGATAGTAATATCTGGTATTGGCTTTTCTCAGTCTGTGTATACAGACCGCGGCAAAGATGCTGGGCCACATTTTAATGAACCATGCCGCGACCAGTGTAAAAACGAGCGAAAAACTCTGCCATAACAGTGAGTCGCCTGATTCCCTGACCTTTATCAGGTAGGTAAGCCCGGCGGCTATGGGCAGCAGATAACTACAGGCAAAGAATAGTTTTCTGTCACTCTTTCTGAAGAAAACATAGTGTATAACGGCTGAAGCAATACCTGCTCCCAGCAGAATAACTGTTTGTAAAGTTCCACGTGCCTGCCATGTTACTTCCGGCTTAAGCGCGTCCCGAAACATTATTACGGCTGTAGCAAGCAGACAAACAGTGCCTGCCAGAAGTAATCCGCTTTTTAGTTTGCCCTTTTTACTCATGAGCGCGGATGTTCCTGCCAGCAGGCATGTGAGCAGGAACGGGCTCCAGAGATTCAGGTTTCCTATCAGTCGCCGGAAATTGTTGAGGCCGGTAAATTCCAGGGTTACATCGCCGTCCCAGTTATAAAAAGCACGCTGTATGGCTACTGCCGCCGGGGTATATCTGAATACGACAATTCCCAGTACGACAGGCGCAAGCAGAAGCAGGGCGGGCCATGTGTGCCGGATGTTTCCTAATGTTATTTTCCGTAAACTCATTCTTTGTGTTTTTTCGGATTAGTTGTTTTTTTATTTTTATTTGCAGAAAGAATTTCGTTCGAAAATCGAACCCGCATATTACTCCTGCATAATTCTCTTCTTCCCTTATCCCGTTAATCCTGTTGATCCTGTCTAAAAATTCTCTTTCTCTTCAAGATCGTTGTACATGAGCTTGTTCATCTCATATGAATGATTGAATTCCTGAATAGCATATACCAGTTCCTGATTTCTCGGACTCAGTAATTCTTCAGGCGGCGCTTCATCTCTGCACATTGTTCGTGCCATGCGTCCGCCAAGCACGCGGTTCAGGTTATGAAAACCTCTTGGTTGTCTTTCCAGTGAAAGTTCGTATCCATCAAGCGCGGTCTTATTATAAAGGTTCTGAATAATTTCCGAATATTCTTCCGCGGACATTTTGCCCGAGAAAAGCGACCACGCCTCACCGTCACCCTTTATTTTGTGCTGAACATGATTTCGCCATTCAAAGAAAATCTGGTATTTGCCGATAAACGGCATATGGAAACCTTCTACGCGCGGTTTGAATGGCTCCATGAAAGTGTTTACCTTTGCGCCCCTGACGACCGGCATCCACATGATCTTATCATTAAATCTCTGGTTGTTCTTGCGGGTGGAACAGAACTGAAGGAAATCTATGCAAACATCAATGTTTTCAGAATCACGCGTAATCCCAAACCGTATGCCGCCTTCAATGGCAGCTTCGCTTACCGGCCCTTTTACGAATTTTCTGTATTCCGGATGATCTTTGGGGACAGGAAAGGCGAATGCTCCCACTTCAAAATCCTTGCTTGTCTGCGCTACAACACTTTGTGCGTCCCATGAACCGGTCGCGTACATAACAGCTTTCTGCTGAACAAACAGAAACAGCGCGTCGTCACGCGAAGCCGCCTGCCATCCTTTCTGAAATGTTCCGGCCAGTTCCGAAAGACATTTCCATGACGCAATAAACGCGGGTGAGTTGAAATCCCATTTCTTTTTTCGATAAGTATAATAGGTTTCGTATCTATCGGCTAATCCATCGGAATTCAAATCGTTTTCGCGGGTAAGTTCCAGCAGGAAAGGCGCTTCATATTTTCTGCGGATCCAATTCAGCTGGCTTTTAGTGCCTGCAACAGGAACGAACGTTTCGCCCTGTTTTCCGGAGTATTCTCTTATTTTCGCGCATGCAGAGATAAATTCCTGATACTCTTCAGGCGGTTCTTTTGTTCCGGTGATTTTCTCCAACAGGTTTTTGTTGTAATAGATGCGGAACGTAAACATTGACATGGGTATTGTGTAGTAATCGTATAATTTTTTTTCAAAGCACCCGTATAGTCCGTCAAAGAATGTGTCGTTCCACGCAATACCTTCCAGATCAGTGTCCTTATTGTGCGGATTGTCTTTAATTACGTATTCGCCGAGAGGAACAAAAAATCTGGTCAGGAAAAACGGATCGGTCGGAGTCTTTCCCGCGCCTATTTCCATGAGGTCGGGAGCCATGTTGCCGATAAGCGCGCAATTGACCGCCTGAAGATATCCCTTTTCAGAAATCGGCTGTTGTACGATCCTGATCTTGGTCCCGTTTTCTTTGTAATAGAGTTCTTCGTATTCTTTGATAAGTTCTGAGAGGGCTTCTCTGAACCCCGTTTCCAGCTGCCAGTGACATACGCGTATGGTGGTAACATCCGGAGCGTGATAGGTTATATGGTTGTACGCAACCTGAATGAACGCGTATAACGCGACACTCACAAATACCACCACCCCAAGATATTTCTTTAAAACCTTAAACATTATTTCCTCTGGATTCTTGACTCCTTCTTGAAGAATGTTTTACCACGGAGTTCACGGAGGCACGGAGAAGAAAAAAGAAGAGTGTTGCGTTATTTTCTGCCGGAAGTATCCGGGCAAAAAATTCCGCAACGGTTTGAAAAGGGGAGCAAGAGGATAAGTCTGAAAAAGCGGCAATGTTTCCTCTATAATGTGTTGTCTTAATCATATCTCCTGTTCCCTCCTTCTTTCTCCAATCCTCAATCGTTGCATGAATTTGGCGCAGATACTCTATACGCACAAATCAGTATATAGAGGACGCAATTTCTGTGTCAAATTCATGCAACCTCTTCTCCGTATCTCTGTGTCCTCTGTGGTTTTCTTTTTCTTGCATATTGTTTATTCCAGCACCTCTTCATTCAAATGGATTTTTTATTTCCGGCACTTCTTCGCCCATTTCCTTGAGCAGTAATTGTGATTCATACGCGAAATCATTCAAACGTAAATCCGTGATAAGTTTCTTAAGATATTCGACTTCGCTTTCTTTATCTCCCGCCATGTTTGCGAGCCGGGTGATTCGCCAGTAATACAAATCGTGCATGATGTTTTTCGGGAGCCCGATGCCAACGGCTTTCTTGAATGCCGCAACTGCCTTCGCGGGATCGTCAAGCGGCTTGATGTTTGCAAATCCGATCAAAGCCCACTGTGTGGCCGCCAAAGGGTTGTCTGGATACTTTTCGAGCCAGCCTTCAAGACGCTTTACTCCCTGACTTGCCTCCTCCTTCTTCATTGAAAAAATATTAATATGACTCAGATATAATACTGCGTAGTGGGTCAGGGGATGTTCTGGCCAGTCTTTAAGCAGTCGGAGATATAATTTTTCTGCCGTTTCCGGGTCCGGCTCGTCTTTATAATAATCGACCTGATCGGCCAGCCGTGCCCTCTGAAGCAGTGCAAGGGCTTGTTTGGGGTTTTTATCTGTCAGCTTAATGATTTCGTCGAAGATTTTGACAGCCTTATCTTTGTCAGCCTTTTCATCCGGCTGTGCGTACTGCAGACTTGTCGCGAGTCCTATTGAGGCGTTTATCCAGTCTTCAGAACCTTTTTTTGTTTTTGCCTGTTCCTGTTCAAAAATCAGGGCGGCTTTTTTGTACTGCAGGAATTCCGTCATCTGCCACGCCTTGTCCATCGCTTCGTTGGCAGAAATAATAGAGGCGCTGCATGTTCCGAGTAACAGGGTGCAAATTATGCACGACCGCATTTTCCTGATAACTGATAACTGATAACCGATAACTGACACTCTATTTCTCCTTAAATTCTCCAAAAATATGCGGCAATGTTTTCAGCTCATCTTTCAGCCGTTTCTTCATTTCTCTTAATATTCCTGAATATTCAGGTTCATTTGCAAGGTTCTTTTGTTCGTAAATATCGTTTTCAAGATTATAAAGCTGATCATAATCAAAATAATGAGGGAAATCACGATCAGCGCCGTAAATAACACCTTCTTCGTCGTTGTGCCAATTTTCGGTACCATGCCAGCTTATTCTGCGTTTTTTTCCGGCGCTTGCGCATTCCATGGCTTCTTTTTCCATTTTCTTTCTTATGCCGGCCGGTGGTCTGTTAGCTATGTATTTCCATTTTTCGGTGACAACGGCACGTATGTTTGAACATTCAAGCATTAACGCGTCCCGCCATTCTGTATGCCGTCTTTTTCGCAGTAAAGGTACGAAGCTCCTTCCATCTTTTACCATATCGTCAGGTGGTTGCCCTCCCGCTATTTCAATCAAAGTTGCCGCCACATCTATATTGGCACAAATATCATTTACGCGGGTTCCCGGTTTGATCTTTGAGGGCCAGCGCATGATGAATGGTACTCTGCACCCTTCGTAACACGTAAACTTGCCGCGTGATTGATGGTCGCTTGTGAATATAATCACAGTATTATTTTCAATACCCAGCTCTTTAATTTTTTTCAGGACTGCTCCAACCCCATCATCAATCCATGTGGCCGTGGCATTACGCTCGTCAATGCCTTTTTCCTGCAATCGCTTTATGATGTCTGTTCTGGATGTTCCGGTATCAGGCGCTTTCCCAAGCATGCCGGCAGGTGTTGCAAGCGGGTTCTCATTCAACGCACCGGAATAGTATTGACCGTGCGGCAGGGTTATAGGCAGATAAAGAAAGAACGGTTTCTCAGTATTTTTTTCAATGAAGTTCAAAGCGCCTTCCGTAATCCATTCAGGATTATGCGCTTTCATGGTGTCAGGAACACCAAGAAACTCTTTGTTCTGAAAATAAATCCGGTCAACGTGATCGAATCCTATTTCTTTGTTTAGATATCTGACGCCGTATTTGTAAGCTTCTTTGATTCGGGCGTTAATTTCAGGATCATGCGGGTTTGCGTTGTTCGGTATATCCTTTGCGATTGCGCGAGGCGCGAAATTGTGCCATTTGCCTACGATTGCCGTCGTATAGCCGCTGTTTTTTAATGCTTTGGCAATATTGGTTTCCTCAGGACTTACGAACGTGTTCCACTGAATATTGCCATGGGTGCAGGGCTTGTGTGTTTCGCAGAAAGATGGACTTCTGCTGGCGTATCGGCCTGTCAGCAGTGAATATCGGCTGGGTGTGCATATAGACGTAGTTATATAAAAACGCTCAAAAACGGCCCCTTCCTTTGCCAGCCGATCAATATTGGGTGTAAGCATGCGCGGATCATTGAAATACCCCTGCTCTCCGCGGGGTAGGGGCTTGTCATTTTGAATAAACAAACCGTTATTTTGCGGTCTGTAATAGCCAAGCTTTTTTGCCCCGGTATATGAAGGGAATTTAACATGGTTATATGGAGAGATCTCATCAAAATCCAGATCGTCGGCATATATCAGGATAATATTAGGTTTTGCTCGCTTGGGGTCAGGCCGTTGAATTTCCGCCCCGTCTCCCCCCGTAAATTGCAAGGCCAGACCCCGTCTCGCAGGTTTTTGATTGGTTCTGCCGGAACTCATTCCCATGAACGCCAGAGATGACACACTACCTGCGATTTTTAAGAAATTACGCCTGTTCAAAATATTTTCAGCCTCTACGGTTATTTTCTATTTTGCCAGTTTCTAATTTCCAGTCTCCAGTTTCAATATTAATTCTTTACTATTTTTTTTAAGACTGTGTTTAATGCTTTTTTCTGTTCCTTCGTGAGTTATAGTTATGGAATAATCTCCCAGAAATCCTCGTATATTAACCATACCCTGCTTATCAGTTTCCGCTTTTTCGTCGGTCATCCACTTTTCTTTAATCATGTGCTCCCATGCGGACGCGATTCTTTTCTTTTTCCAGTCTTCAGTGAAAAATGCGGCATTAGTTCTTCGTGAGGCGGGGTTGCCTGCCCATACGGTCCATGTAATAAGTCCCGTCATCCGGGGATGACTGAAGATAACTGTCATGAAATCTTTGGTGAACTGAGCCTGCAGTTCTTCGTCCGTTATGTCAAAATCATATTCCGTTACCTGCAGGTCCTTATCGAACTCTTCGAACAATTTAATACGTTTGAATATTTCTTCCGGCGGTACCGGCTCGCGAAAGTGACATTGAAACCCGATCCCGTCAAGCGGCGCCTTGTTATCGACAAGATGCTTGATCAAATCACGATATTCCTCTCGACGATCTTTGCTGGAGCCGGAAAGAATTCCAAAATCATTGATGTAGCGTTTAAAATTCGGATTTGCTTCCTCCGCGATTCTGAACCAGTCAATCAGTATTTCTTTGCCGAATAAGGACAGTGAAAACGCCGAAAAATTCAGAGAAACGGTTTCCACGCTATTCAATAAAGTCACTTTCGAGAACGCATTGAAATGGAAAATACATCATTATATATCCGGCAAGAACGATTATATAGCTTCCGCTCTGGACTGGTTGAAAGAAGAATCATTACCCGTAAGGGGACATTGCCTGATATGGCCGGGCTGGAGAAAAGTGCCGCGAGATCTTTACAAACACAAACACGAACCGGAAAAGCTTCGAAAAGAACTTGGAAACCATATAAGGGAATTTTCCGCAAAATGGAAAGATGATTTTATTGAATGGGATGTAATTAATGAAGCCCTCTCGCATAATGATTTCGAAGACATATTCGGCAAAGAAATACTG
>JBHORK010000033.1:0-24074 GCA_042565725.1 Verrucomicrobiota bacterium | reverse complement strand
GGAATCGACCAGGCACATTTTTTCTACTTCAACACTGCTTGACGGCGCGGAAAATCATCGCTCGCACTGGATGCTGGGGACAGGCGATTTCAGTCGTACAGCAGTAGCTTATTCATGGCTTCTTAAACATGTAAAGACAGGAAAGTACTCCAGATTGGTGATACCCGGAGGTTTGATTATGGCATATGATTCCTCTACGGCCTGGGTAGTTAAGCCTTCCAGTATGTACGAAGTTCATGCGTATGCGAATCTGCCGTTTGAAAAAGGGGAGAAACCCCGTCCTGACTTTGACGATTATGCAAAGCGTAAAGAGCATCATGTCAAATGGATTGCACGCACCAGGTATGGCCTTCGTGTTCGTTCAATTATAAAGGCGGATGATAATATCGTGTTAGGAAGTGTTGCTGATTCAAATAGCAAGGAAGATCCTTTTGCGTCCATTGAGGGATTCAAGGGCGGTGTTTTATTTGTCATATCCGCCGATAATGGAGAACGGAAGGGCGAGATAAAATTGACCACCGCTCCGGTATGGGATGGAGTTGCTGTTGCCAATAGCCGGATTTATGTAAGCACTGTTGATGGGCGTGTTGTATGTCTTGGGAAATAGCGTGAACATTAAACATTGAACGAGTAATAAGGATGATATTTTATGAATAGACGATTGTTTCTTAAAATAAGTTTGTCTGGAACTGCTGGCGCAGTTCTGCCGTCTGTCGGGATAGCAGGAACAGCAGTGAAGAAACCCAATATCATATACATTAATGTAGATGATCTGGGCTGGGCTGATCTGGGGTGTCAGGGAAGCGGATTCTATGAAACTCCCAATATTGATAAACTGGCTTCTCAGGGTATGGTTTTCTCCGATGCCTATGCCCCGGCGGCTAATTGTGCGCCCAGTCGGGCATGTTGTCTGACTGGGCAGTATACACCCAGACATGGCGTGTATACAGTAAATAACTCTGCCAGAGGAAGCGCTAAGGAGCGAAAACTTATTCCAACAAAGAATACCTTGCATATAGAAGACAGTAATCTGACCATTGCGCATGCACTTAAGGCGGCCGGCTACAAAACCTGTACTGTCGGTAAGTGGCATGTCAGCGAAGATCCGTTGAAAAATGGTTTTGATGTGAACATAGCCGGTGGAAAATGGGGCGGTCCTTACCATGGCGGTTACCACAGTCCTTATGATTATCCCAATTGCAAAAAAGAAGGAGAAGGTGAATATCTGACTGACCGCCTTACCTCCGAGGCTATACGATTTATTACGGAGAACAGAGATAGGCCGTTTTTTTTGTATCTTCCGTACTACACCGTTCACAGCCCGCTTCAGGCGAAGAAAGATAAAGAAAGACTTTTTGGAGGAAAGAAGGGAACCAAAGCACATAAGGATGTTAAATACGCCGCCATGATCGCGAGCCTTGATGAAGGGGTTGGGCGCTTGATGGAAACTGTAAAGGCGCTTGGATTGGCCGATAATTCATTAATACTTTTTACCTCCGACAATGGAGGTGTATGGAAAACCAGTAAACAGTGGCCTTTACGTGCCGGTAAAGGTTCTTATTATGAAGGAGGCATTCGCGAACCGCTGCTTGTGCGCTGGCCCGGAAAGATCAAGCCCGGCACGACCTGCGATGTTCCTGTGAGCGGTGTCGATTTTTTTCCGACATTTCTTGAGGTGACTGCTGGTGAAAAGCCCACAAGCAAGGTGCTGGACGGAGTGAGCTTGATGCCTTTGCTGACACAAAGCGGCGCTATTAAGGATAGACCTCTCTTCTGGCATTTTCCTATTTATCTTCAAGGCGGCAGTTCGGAAAGCAGGGACCCGAAATTTCGTACGCGTCCGGGTTCTGTGATTCGTTATGGAGACTGGAAACTGCATGAGTATTTCGAGGATGGCGGCTTAGAGCTTTACAATCTGAAAGATGATATCGGAGAGAAGAAGAATTTAGCTGATACGAACCCGGAAAAGGTCAAAGAGCTTCACGAAATGCTTAAAGCCTGGCGCAAGCAGACGAATGCTCCTGTCCCCACGAAAAAGAATCCGAAGTATAAAATTTAATGTCCTGTCATCCCGTTATTCGGCAAAACAGGTTCGATAGGATTGACAGGATCAGGATATTATCCATTCATTTTACACGGAATTGGTATGTTTTCTCGAATATTGTACGATCTGTCTCTAAAACTATTGGGTTTTTTATCAAAAAAAACCTGGTAACGGTGTTTAATTCTTAGTGAAAGATGTCTGTTTATGGCTCAGTAAGAAATATCTATGAAAAGGAGAAATAATAGTGCGAAATCGATTGGTTAATTGGGTGTGTCTGCTGGTATTTGTTTTTACAGGGATGAATGCGGTTTCTGCTGATTTTGAATTGGGCTCACCGTTTCTTGACCACATGGTGCTGCAGCGTGATCGCGATATTATTGTGTGGGGCTGGGGCGAAGCGGGGCAGGAGGTAATGGTATCGCTCGATAAAAAGACGGTTAAAGCCAGTATTGGTAAAGATGGGCGCTGGCGGGTTTCTCTACCCGCAATGAAAGCCGGCGGGCCTTTTGAATTTAAAGCCGTCAGCGGTGACAGCAAGTTTGTTTATAAAGATGTGCTTCTCGGTGATGTCTGGCTGGCGTTCGGTCAGTCCAATATGGCAATGGGTCTCAGAAATAAAGAGGAAGCGGCAAAGCTGAATGATCCCGTGGCGCGTAATCGAATTCGTGAGTTTAAAGTTGCCAACTCGTATTTTGTTGAACCGCAGGAACGTTTGCCGATTCCATCACAATGGACTACATGCGAAAAAGGTGTAGGAAATTGGTCCGGCGTGGCGTGGGGGACAATTTATCGACTGTATGAAAAACTGGAAGTGCCGATGGCGGTTATACGCGTTCCGCACGGCGGTTCGGCTATATATCCATGGCTTCCGCATGATGTCGTGGAAGAGAGTGATAAGTTCAGGAAGTATTATGAGTGCGAGGAGACTTATAAGAAGGGTTATCTCGATAATGTGGCGGCCGGTCATGTTGACCCTTTAGCGTATGATAAATATAAGAAGAGTCTCAAAGATAAAGCCAGGAACAAACAGTCGGGAGCTGTTCAGCAGCTAAGCAGTCTTTTGTACAATTCCAAGATCCATCCTGTGGTTCCTTATCAGTTGCGCGGCCTGCTTTATTACCAGGGCGAATCCAGCAGAGGCGCTCCGGAAGGGTACGGGGAATTATTGAAGCTTATGGTGAAATCTTATCGCAAGGCGTGGGGTAATGACGAATTATATATGGCGGTTATACAGCTTCCTTCGTCCGGAACAAAAATTGATACTATGGATCCTAATAAGCTGTGCTGGGCATGGATCCGTAATGAACAGAAAGCAGTACTTGATTTACCGAACGCCGGGCTTGTTGTTACGTATGACGATGATAAGACAGAGAATCAGGTCAGTCTGCATCCACCTGACAAGTCTCTTCTTTGTGAGCGTTTGGCCAATCTGTTGCTGCATGATGTTTATGGGCAAAAGGATATTGAAGTATATGGTCCTGCTTATAAATCTCACAAAATTGACGGCAGCATTATCACTATAGAATTTTCTTTTTCAGAAGGATTGACAACAGATGACGGGGATGATCCTAAATCTTTCAGAATAGCAGGGGCTGACAGGCAATGGCATTTTGCTACGAGCGCGAAAATTAAAGGAGAAAAGGTTATTATATCCAGTGATGCGGTTAAAGAGCCTGTTGCCGTAAGGTACGCGTGGGACGATCATCCGGATGTTAATCTTTATAATAAAGCCGGATTACCCGCTGTATCTTTCAGGACAGATGACTGGGAGAGGATAGACGACAGAAAACGTTTGCCCTGGCAGGGCGCTGTTTTTCCCGGCCAGCTGTAATGGGGAGGAAGGGCGGCGTCATGGCTGCTGTAGAAGGTAAACTCTTTATCAGTTGTATGGATGGTTCAATAGTATGTTTTGCTAAATGCAAAAAGGATGGGAATATATGAAAGATGATGGAAAGAAAATAGTTATATTATTTTGCGTAATGATGGCTGTTACTTTGAATGTGAATGCTCAAGGATGGTATACGAACCTGCAGGAGAATCTGGAGTTTAAGGGTGTGGTTCTTGAGGATAAGGATTATCACATATGGGGTTCCTCACCCATATGGGGGGATGACGGGAAGGTGCATGTTTTTTCCGCCCGTTTCCCTATAAACATGACTACAAAAAATCATTCGTTCAATGGTTGGCGCAACCATTCCGAAATAGCGCATTATGTTGGAGACAAACCGGAAGGCCCGTTTACTTATGTAGAGACTCTTACAAAACCTGATCCCTCAAAAAAGGAGAAGGCCTGGGGGACTAAACATAATCCGACTATTTCAAAAGCCGGCGATAAGTTTGTTCTGGTTTATATAGCATCGGGTGAGGTAAGAGGGTTTGGTATATATATGATGACGGCTGATGATATCAACGGGCCGTGGAAGAAGGTGGGGTTGGTGCTGTCAGCGACCAAGGACCCCAATGTCTGGAGTTATTCGGAGCCGGCCGGCATGTCCGCCAATCCTGTATTTATTCATAATCCGAATAACGGAAAGAGTTATATCTATTATAAGACGCGTATGGGGCCGAAGAATACGGCTTATTTCGGAGTTGCTGTTGCCGACAAACTGGAAGGGCCTTATATACATCATCCCAAAAAGATAACTGAGAATAAGGGATATATCGAGGACCCATGCGGCTTTTATTACAATAATAAATTTTACCTGTTGTTCCGGCAGGGTTTCTGGCTCACATCCGATGATGGCTTATATTTTGATTTTAATAACAAGATTGAAGCACATGAAGATAAATTGGGGCACTATATAGACAAGGAAGTTGCTGCAAAAGCCACGCGCTGGTATGGCACGACGCTTGAACGGCCGCAATTTTTGTTGACTGATGGAATTCCCTCTCACCTGTTTATGCCTGCCGGCATGAACATAAACGGCGGTAACGGGACAGCCTGTTATATGTTGAGAATTAAGCCGGATGCAGAATAAAAAACTGTGTTGCATCCTGATTTTTAAAAAGGAAAAAAATGAAAAAGATATTAGCGTTATGTGTGGTTGTGCATTTGGTGAGCGGTTTTGCCAGGGCTGATGTCCTCCTTCGCCAAGGCTACGGAGGACAGGCAGGAAAGGATATTGTCAAAGTTTCCGGAGTCAAAGGCGGGCATGCCCGCATTGTTACGCAAAGCGTTTCAGGCGGGCTGGTGGTTTGCATCGGCGCGGAAAATCCTGAGTTTGTTGCGGGATTACGAGCTGACGAGAAATACCTCGTTCATTGCCTGGATGTTGATCAGAAGAATGTCGATAAGGCACGCAAGTATATTCAGGAAAAAGGACTTTACGGAAAAGTGTCGGTAAACGTGTTTGATGGAAATAATCTTCCGTACGCAGACAACCTGGTTAATTTGATAGTTGTGAACTCCGCAATCCGCGTTCCGCATTCCGAAATCGAAAGGGTATTAGTGCCAAGAGGTGTAGCGGTTATTAAAGAAGAGGGCAATAAGGATCTCATATCCCGTATCTCGTATCCTGTATCTCGTATCAGGAACGGTTTCGTTAAAATAACGAAACCGGTCCCTCCCTCCATTGATGAATGGACTCATTGGACACACGCGGCCGACGGCAACATGGTGTCTAAGGATCAACTTGTCGGGCCGCCGCGGCATGTGCAATGGGCTGTTGGGCCGATGTGGCAGCGTCATCATGGAATGATTCCGAGTTTCTGGGGCGCGGTAACTTCTTCAGGGCGAATCTTTTATATTGCAGATGAAGCTCCTATGGGGGTCTCCGGGATTCCTGGGATATGGCGTCTTATTGCACGCGATGCGTTTAATGGAAAGCTGTTATGGAAGCGTGATATACCGAAATGGGGTCCGACGACCTGGGGTTATTACACAGCATCCCATGGGATGAGATTTCACCATCCCATTAATATCCGAAAACGCATGATTGTGGTTGGTGACAGGCTCTATGTAACGCTGGCCTTCGATAGTTCTGTATCAGCTCTTGATGCAGGAACCGGAGAGATTCTGAAGACATACGAGGGAACTGAGTACGCGGATGAAATTGTGATGCACAAAGGTGTTTTGTACGTATCGGCAAATGATCGTCCCTTGATGCCGTGGCCCGGTAAGGGAACGGCTCTCATGCCGACAGAACGACAAGAACTTGCCAGAAAAACCGTTGTGGCCCTTGATCCTGAAAGCGGAAAGAAATTATGGGAAAGCAAGCCTTTTGCTGGAATCTCTGCCGGCAGGGGTAGAATGGAGCCACAGAGTCATCTTAATCTTACAGTTTCGGATCAAGGGGTCTTTGTTGTAGTCGAAAAAGGTATTTTTTGTCTTGAACCTGAGACCGGTACGGTTCGCTGGACCAGTCCAAGGTTGTTCATGCTGGATCCGAAAATAATGGGTGCGCATTTTTATAATGTTAACATGCATTCGGTGGTGTGCTATGAGGGCGTGTGTTTTGTTTCACATCCACATCAGACAGGCAAAGAGGCTGATCTTCAGGCATTGTCTCCTGAGACCGGGGAGGAACTGTGGCGGTATACCTGCGGGCCGTCCGGGTTTAGTGATGGACCAAATCTTTTTGGCATAAATGGTCTGATCTGGGTTGTTGCCTATGTTGAGGGTGAGCCCCCAAAAGGGCGTAAATATCATATTGACCCTCGTGAATATCTGGGTCTTGATCCGAAAACGGGAGCTGTTAAGGACAGGCTTTCCGTTCAGGCAGTATTTGAGGATGTGCCGCATCATCATCGCTGTTATCCGGATAAGGCCACAGAAAACTATATGATTCTTGGAAGGCGCGGAGCTGAGTTTGTAAACATGGATGGAAGTGGGATCTCTTTTCATCATTGGGCCAGAAACGGGTGTCGCCAGGGGCCTACGTTGGCGAATGGCTTGTTCTACCGGTTTCCCGATTCTTGCAGATGTTTTATCGGATATCAGCCGCGAGGGTTTTATGCCTTTGCCTCAGAAGCATCTGTCGGATTATTCAAAGAGCGGCTTACGGAGGAGAACCCCCTCATCAAAGGCCCCTGCTACGCTGAAGCTACGCAGGGCAAGCCCGCCTACGCAGGACGTGAAGCGGGGCTCGTGAAGAGTGAAGCGAAAGAAGATAATCAAAAAAGAGATACGCATCACGCATCACGCATCACGCAAAAAGATTGGCCTACCTTCAGACATGATCCCATGCGAAGTTCTACTACGCCGGCATCTGTTCCAGGCGAGTTGAAGGTCGCATGGAAAAAGAAGTTTGGATCTAATGTCAGTCCACCGGTTATTGCGGATGGGATCGTTTATTTGTCGCGTATTGACGAGCATCAGATCGTTGCGCTTGATGCAGTATCCGGTGCAGAGAAATGGACGCATATTGCTGGTGCGAAAGTGGATTCGCCTCCAACGATTTATGGGAATCTGCTTTTGTATGGGGCAAGAAACGGGTGGGTCCATTGCCTGCGGGCCTCGGACGGCGAGTTGGTCTGGCGTTTCAGAGCAGCGCCCGGCGACAGGCTCATTATGGCCTATGATCAGCTTGAATCATCCTGGCCTGTTTCCGGGAGTGTGCTTGTCGAGGATGGCAAGGCTGTTTTCACCGCAGGACACTCGGCATTGTTGGATGGAGGCCTGTATATTTACGTGTTGGATGTTGAGACCGGGAAGCTTATCGAGAAGAAAAAATATTCCTTAGAACAGAAAGACTCCATCAGCAAGGTAAACAGTGATGGTGCGTTTTCTGGTATTCTTGCACTCGGGGACAAAGGTGTTATGATTCGTGAAAAAGTATTTCGGCTGGATACCTCCCTGAAAACAGGTTCTTCACCCGACAAGTCGGGAAGAGATAAGATTCCTGCAATGGAGACCTTGAGTGGTTTTCACGATAGTCAATGGTTCTATCGAACACGGTGGATCGCGGGTGAAGCAACCGGCGTTCTTTTAGCCTGCGATGTTGACGCTTCTTACTACGTAAAGGCCAATAATTACCGTGGGAACACTTCTTTCTTCTTTCCTAAAGGTTCGTCAGATGCCGGCGTTGCCGGTGGGTCCGTTAAGAACGGAAAGCATTCTGACTCAAAGTATGACGGTGTTGCCCTCGGCAGAGCAGAAGGAAAGAAGAAGGTGTGGGAGCATGAAACATTCCTCGTGTGCCCCTGGTCGATGGTTGTAACGGAAAAGAATCTATTCGTAGCCGGGTTTAGTCTGGAAATTGATAATGCAGATCCATGGGCGGCTTTCGAAGGGCGCAAGGGTGGCATCTTGACTGTCATGGACAAGGAAACAGGTAAAAAGATTTCAGAGTACAAGCTTGATTCACCGCCGGTTTGGAACGGCATGGCTGCTGTAGAGGGTAAACTCTTTATCAGTTGTATGGATGGTTCAATAGTATGTTTTGGTGAATGAAAGGATGAGAGAAATGAAAAAGAAATTGTCACGTCGAAGATTTATATATGGCACGGTCGCAGGTGGAGCTGTTTTATCAGGAGTCTTTCCATTACGTTGGGCGTATTCATCGCCGAATGAGAAAATTAATGTAGCATGTGTAGGCTGTGGGGGTAGAGGCGCCCAAAATGCCAACAATGTTAAAAATGTGCAGGGTGTGAACATCTCTGCATTTTGTGATGTTGACGATGATAGCGCGGCAGAGTTATACAGCTCAAATCCCGATATTCCTAAATTTAAAGATTATCGCAAAATGTTTGAAAAGATGAGCAATGACATTGATGCGGTTGTTGTAACAACTCCTGATCATGCTCATTTCCCTATCGGCATGGCCGCTATTCAGTTGGGTAAACACGTCTATATCGAGAAACCTTTAACACACAGCATTAAACAGGCGCGTGAGATCATGAAAGCGGCCCGTGAGAAAAAAGTTGCTACCCAGATGGGAAATCAGGGTCATTCAGCCCACGCTACTTATCTTGTTAAGGAATGGATACAGGCCGGTCTTATAGGTCAGGTAAAGGAAGTTCTGTCCTGGACTAACCGTCCTTCTCGTTGGCCGCAAGGAATGCAAAAGCTTCCTGCTGGACAACCTGTGCCTGCACACCTGGACTGGAAGCTGTGGCAGGCAGGAGTAACAGACTACAAATATAATAGAGCGTACTTACCTTTTAAATGGCGCGGATGGTATGCTTTCGGCTGCGGAGCTATGGGTGATATGGGATGTCATGTTCTGGATGCGCCTTTTTATGCGCTGGATCTGGGAGCCGCTAGAACTGTAAGAGTGCATGCTGACGTAGCAGGGGAAAGCTCGGTTGCTTTCCCAAAAGGTTCAACAGTTACAATGGAAATTTCTGCGCGTGGCAAGTTTGCTCCTGTCACGCTGACATGGTTCGACGGCAAAGGAAAAGATCGTCGCAGGCCTGAACACCTGGATCAATCTCGTTCACCCGGGCACAGTGCATCAGTAATTGTAGGAGAAAGTTCATCAATAATGACAGGCAGTCATGCCAAGAGCACCAGAATTATTCCTGAAGTCAAAATGCGGGAAGCTGCACCTGATCTGCCGCCTCAAACATTGCCCAGACCTGAAAAAGGTGACCATTACCAGAGCTGGATTGAAGCATGCAGGGGTGGAAGTCCAGCCTCTTCCAATTTTGATTATGCAGCGCCACTTACTGAGCTATGCTTGCTCGGCGTGATAGCGCAAAGACTGCCCGGTAAAAAACTTGAATGGGATAAAGAAAAAGGATTCCTGAATAACGAAGAAGCGAATCTGTTGGTTAATAACACTGTGCCGGAGGCAGGATGAAACAACTCTGTCCATTTTGCTGGTGCACATTCATTATACGGATAATCACGAAACCTATACAAGGAGAGTGCAGAAGGTAAACTTTTTGTCAGCAGTATGAATGGTTCAATAGTATGTTTTAGTAAATGAAAGGGGATTGTAATAGATGAACAGAAGAGATTTTATGAGAGTATCGGCATTGGCCGGAGTTGCTATTTTATCACCAGATTTGTTGTTGGCAGAAACTTCTTCCGGAAAACGGCCGAATATAATTTTTTTATTAGCGGATGATCAGTGTTCTTATTCGGTGGGATGTTATGGGAATGAGGCAATGAAGACTCCTAATATGGATAAGCTTGGTTATGACGGGGTTATATTTGATAACCATTATGATACCACGTCTATCTGTATGGGCAGTCGGGCCAATATTATGAGCGGTATGTATGAATATAAAAACGGCTGCAATTTCAATAAGGGTTCTTTTTCCGGAGAGAACTGGTTACGATCATATCCGGTTCTATTGCGTGATGCAGGATATTTTACCGGATTTGCCGGCAAGTTAGGGCTGGGCGGCAATATGAATTCCGCCGACCCCGGGGGGGCGCAGGCGAGCCGTTTCGATGTCTGGGGAGGAGGACCCGGGCAAACATTTTATCAAACAGAAAAAAATAAATCGATGGTGAAATATGCGGAGAAATATCCTCATTCGACATTGTCGTATGCTGCTTTTAGTCAGGACTTTATTAAACAGGCCGTAAAACAGGATAAACCATTCTGTCTTTCTATCAGCTTTAAGGCGCCTCATCAACCACATAGTCCGGATCCAAGTTTTGATGATGTTTATAAAGATGCAGCTTTTAAGAAGCCTGACAATTATGGTCATGAACACGGCGAGCATTTATCTAAGCAGAGCAAGAGCGGACGACAGTGGGGCGGCTCGTCCAGTAAAATGTCTCATGAAAGGTATACTGACAAATGGAGGCAATATCATCAGTTGATTTACGGCATTGATGTAGCGTTGGGTATGATAAGGGAGGAGCTTGAGCGGTCCGGAGTGGCTGACAATACCGTTATTATTTACACATCCGATAACGGGTATTCCTGCGGATCACATGGGTTCAGTGGGAAAGTGTTGCCTTATGAGGAGCCGGCAAGGGTTCCTTTGATGATATATGATCCACGTCATGCTGTGAGCGGTCAGAAGAAGAGATGCAAAGCACTTACCGGTAATGTAGATTTTGCGCCCACCATTTTGAAGCTGGCAGGCTTGCCTGTTCCAGAAAATATGGATGGTAAAGATCTGCTTCCTCTTCTGGATAATCCGCAAAGCGATATTCGAGATAATATGATTATTATGAACACATATGGAGCTGTTCCAACCTGTTATCTGGCAGTTGTTACAAAGCAATGGAAATACAACTACTGGTGGTATGCCGGAGAAGGGATGAAGCCTGTTGAAGAACTGTTTGATACAGAAAACGATCCATTGGAGATGAAGAATCTGGCTGCTGAGCCTGAGCATGAAAAAACGCTTAATATGATGAGAGAGAAATATGATGCGCAGCTTGATCTTTTAAAGAAAGGAGCTGTTTCTGATTACAAGAAATATGGCAACCTTTTTGACCGGCATATTCCCTGGTCAGAAAAAGAAGTTGAACTCGGAGGAAGAAAGAAAAAGAAATGAAAAAAATATTAACTATATACTGTCTGTTGTTTTCGGCATTGTCGCTGTATGCAGGAACCGGTCCGCCTTCGTCCGGAAACTACGGCGCGACAAGTAAAGATCTTATTGAGCAAAGTGGAGTCAAAGGCGGGCTGGTGGTTTGCATTGGCGCGGAAAATCCTGAATTTGTTGCGGGATTACGAGCTGATGAGAAATACCTTGTTCATTGCCTGGACCCGGATCAGAAAAAAGTCGATACCGCACGCAAGCACATACAGGAAAAAGGACTTTACGGCAAAGTGTCGGTGGTCACGTTTGGCGGGAAACATCTGCCGTATGCGGATAACTTGGTTAATCTTCTTATAGTCCATAGTCCATTGTCCATAGTCCATAGTCCAGAAGTAGAAAGAGTCCTGGCGCCAAGGGGTGTGGCAATTATCAGAAAGCAAGGCAATGACAAGTTAATTTCAAATTTCAAATTTCAAATTTCAAATTTCGGGAACGGTTTCGTTAAAATAACGAAACCGGTCCCTCCCGACATTGATGAGTGGACGCATTATCTTCACGGCGCGGACGGCAACGCGGTGGCGCAGGATACCGTTGTCGGGATGCCTCGGCGCGTCCAGTGGCAGGCGTACCCCCGTTGGGGTCGCAGCCACGAGGAATTGAACAGCATGACTGCCTGTACGTCATCAAAAGGCAGGATTTTCTATATTGAAGATCATGGTCTGCTGGCGGATATAGGGTATCGCGCGAACTGGAATCTGGTTGCGCGCGACGCATTTAACGGTCTTCTTCTGTGGAAAAGAAGTATCAATACCTGGACCGATCATTTGCGTCATTTTCGCTCCGGCCCTCTGCATCTTCCGCGCCGTCTGGTCTCTGTGGGCGACCCCAGTGATGAACACGGGGCAGGTGAGGTGTATGTGACGCTTGGGCTTGAACAGGCGGTGTCGGTATTGGATGCTGCAACAGGAAAGACACTCAGGCAGTATAAAGGAACGGAACATACGGAAGAGATCATCATTGATGGAAGCGTCGTCTACCTGGTTGTCGGTACGTCGGAGAAAGTGCGACAAGGCACGGGGCTGTTTGAGCGGAACGAACCTGAGGCCGTGGATTTTCGTTACATCGTCGCGTTTGATAGGGCCTCCGGCACGCAGCTTTGGAAGTTTGACACACCGCAGGGCGAGTATCTCATGCCCCTTTCGCTGGCGGTGAGAGAAGGCAAAGCGCTGGTTCTGAGCACCAAAGCGTTGATCTGCATTAATGCAGCGAATGGAATGCCGATATGGAGGGCCCCGCACGAAACCCCGGACAAGCGCATGGCATATTCAGGTCCCACGCTTGTGGTTCATGAAGACGTTGTCTTAGTGGCCGACCGTGTGGCAAACGACGGGGCCAGTAAAAGCGGCGAAAAGATTGAGGTCTCGCCCGCTGAAGCCTTTGTACGATGGGATGTTCACGGATGGGAGGACCCCGGGATGGTGCGCAAGGCAGGTGCTGCTGTTACTTCTTATGACCTTACCAGCGGGAAGGAGTTATGGTCCTGTAGTGCGGAGGAGGGGTATAATTCGCCGGTAGATGTCTTTGTTGCCCGGAATCTGGTGTGGATTCGGGCCAAAGGATTTTCCGGACGCGACCTGAAGACAGGCGAGATCACAAAGAGGCTCCAAAGCAGTGGCAGAAGAGTGGGGATGGCTCATCCTCGGTGTCACCGGTACAAGGCCACGGAGAAATATCTCTTAACGAGTCGGGCCGGCATTGAAGTGATTGATTGGGATAAGGGCTGGCTGGGGAATAACAGTTGGGTGCGAGGAACCTGTCAGTATGGCATCATGCCCGCAAACGGGCTGCTCTATGCGCCGCCAAACGCCTGCGCATGTTTCAATAGCGTGAAGCTTCAAGGCTTTGTGGCCATGGCGCCCGCGCCTGCGAAGCAGGCGCAGAAGTCAGAAGTCAGAAGTCAGGATTCAGAAAGATTGATCAAGGGTGAAGTTTATGGAGAACATCGAACATCCAACATCGAACATCCAACATTGAACGAAGGAGATTGGCTGACATACAGGAGTGACGTACAGCGCAGTGGGGCAGTGGCGACAAAGATTGGTTTAGAATTGAAAAAGCTTTGGACTGCTGACCTTGGCGGGAAGCTTACGCAGTCTGTATCGGTCGGAGATAAAGTTTTTGTTGCTTCTGTGGACAGACATACTGTTTATGCTTTGGATTCAGACAACGGAAAAGAGCTCTGGTCATATATAGCGGGTGGCAGGATAGATTCCTCTCCAACAATTTGGAAAGGACTTCTCCTGTTCGGCTGTGCGGATGGGTGGGTATATTGCCTGCAGGCCAGTGATGGCGAATTGGTGTGGCGGTATCGTGCGGCTCCGGAAGAACGTCTCATCAGTTCGTTCGGTCAATTGGAGTCAGCCTGGCCGATTCATGGCGCTGTCTTGGTTCAAAACGAAGTGGCCTGCTTTGCGGCAGGACGTAACACCTACGCCGATGGTGGACTGATTCTTTCCGGCGTGAAGATTGCGACGGGTGAGAAGGTTTTTGAGACCTCCCTTTGTGATATCGATCCGGTCACGGATGCCCAGACCTCGTGGGAAGCCGGATTCAATATGGGGGGATCTGTCAATGATGTCCTTACCGGGAACGGAGAAGATGTCTATTTGAAACATCTTTGTTTTGACAAGAATGGAAAAAGGAAACTGGTGACTAAGTCTCATCTGTTTACACCAGGCGGGTTTATTGGAGAAGAATGGTTTATTCGAAATTTCTGGCTGTATGGCACGAGCATCCAGGCAGGTTTTTTCCGCTGGCCCTCGGGTGCCAATGGCAGTAGTGCCACGACGAGAACAGAACCTGTTACCGGCCGAATCCTTTGCTTTGACGACAAAACTATTTTCAGTTATGGCCGGAAAAGCATTGGGGGTGGCGCCAAAGGGCATAGGAGCAATCACTATCACCTTGCTGCTTTTGCTAAAGGACCTGTTCAGGAACAGGATTTCACCCCCAGGGAAAAAGCTTCCGACTCCAAGAAGAAAAGCTCTGAGGCCAAGAAGAAGTCTTCAGTCAGGGTTAAAAACGTACGCCCCAGTCTGGTATGGGCGCATGAGTCTACTCCGATGGTTCGCGCCATGGTGCTTGCCGGAGATAAACTGATTATTGCCGGCCATCCCGATCCCGGAGAGAAGGTCGGAAAAGATGATGTGATGTTTAAAGATGAAACGACAGCGTTCGAGGCTTTCACGGGCAAGAAAGGCAGCGTGCTTCAGGTCCGGTCAGCGAAAGACGGCAAGACTCTTTTGGAATATAAGATTGATGCCATGCCGGTCTTTGACGGTATGTCTGCGGCAAACGGCAAGCTGTTTGTCAGTTTGAGAAACGGGGAAGTTGTTTGTTATGAGTGAGGGAATTATGAATTATATATATACTGTTATATTTGTCCTGATTATTGTATCGCAAACTCTTGCGAATAATGCCGAAAAGATATTGAAGGATAGCGGAGTCGATGGCGGTGTGTTTGTGCATGTCGGCTGTAATGATCCGGAACTGCTTATGGCGTTACGTTCTGATAATTCAATCGTGCAAGGCCTTGATTCGGACGATGGAAGAATAATACAAGCACGCAAGGCTATTGCCGCTAAAGGTAAGTACGGCCTGGTTTCAGTTGAAAAATTTGATGGTAAATCTCTGCCGTATATCTCCGATTCTATTAATCTTTTAGTGGCCGAAAAACCTGGAGAGCTTGAACGGGATGAGATAATGCGCGTGCTATGTCCCGGCGGCGTCGCTTATTTAAAAGGTCAGGTGATAGTCAAGCCTTTGCCGGGCAATACTTCTGATTGGAGTCATTTCCTCTACAACGCATCCGGTAATGCCGTGTCGCCGGATTCCGCTGTCGATCTTCCTTATAATATTCAGTGGATGGGTGGCCCGAAGTGGGCGCGCAGTCATGACCGGCTTTCCTCTCTTAACTCTTTGGTATCCAGTGACGGTAAGATATTTTATATATTCGATGAAGGTCTTACCGATGATTTCGTTTATCCCGCTAAATGGCAGCTTATTGCTAGAGATGCTTATAACGGCATTGTTCTATGGAAACGAGATATCAGTAAATGGGAGGATCACTGGCGCTCTTTCAGGTCAGGCCCGAATGCGCTTAACCGTCGTGTTGTATCGGCAGATGACCGTGTTTTTTCCGCGCTGGGTATCGGTAAACCTGTCGAAGTCATTGATGCCGCCACAGGTAAAACTCTGCTTTCCTTAAAAGGCACGGAGGGCGCCGAAGAGATTATATATTCTGACGGTGTTCTTTATCTGGTAATCCTTCCTTTCGAAGGTGAAGCCTCAGATTATATGTCCATGTATGTCAATAAACGAAGGCAGGGTCTGAAGAAAAAGATCATGGCTATAGACCCAGCATCCGGCAAGATTCTTTGGGAAAAACATGATGACGATACTCTAGGTCTACTTCCGTTAACTCTGATCTGCGACAAAACCAAAGTGTATTACCAGGTAAGAAGCAGCATTATCAGTCTCGACAGGAAATCAGGTAAGCAAAAATGGAAGGCATTGAGAAATTCGGTAAGGACCAGATCTTCATATTTCTCGCCCGCCCTGCTGGTGTATAAGGATGTTGTTCTCTCGGTCGACCGTATAACATCAAGGAAAGTTCAGGAAGATAACATCGGGTGGATGTATGACGCAAAAAAGAGTGGGGGAAAGGGAGAACTTGTTGCTTTTTCGGCAGACACAGGAACCAGACTATGGTCTACGCATGCCATGGAGATATATGGCGCTCAAATGGACTGTTTCGTCGTTAACGACCTTGTGTATGTGGGTCAGTCGCTTTATAGGCATGGCCCTGACTTCACAAAGGCATACGATGTTCATACAGGTGAAGTTAAAAATGAATTGGATACCAAGGCCGCGTTTACCGATACCCTTCATCATCGTTGTTACAGGAACAAGGCAACGTGCAAGTACATTATCATAGGCCGGATCGGCATTGAGTTTATCGACTATGAAGGCAAGATCATGATGCAAAACGCCTGGACGAGAGGTAGCTGCGAGTACGGCGTCATGCCTGCCAACGGGCTGGTTTACGCGCCTCCGCATTCCTGCGGTTGTTACATACAAGTCAAGCTGAGCGGGTTCTTTGCTTATTCACCAAAGAACAAAAATCCGCTTTCCGGCCGGAAACCGGAAAACAAGCTTATCAAAGGCCCCGACTACGCCCGAGTGGCTACGTCGGACAAGCCCGGCTATAAGGAAAATTCGAAATTGGAAGATTGGCCGACCTACAGGCATGACGCACTGAGAAGCGGCGGGACGAAATCCAGGGTTTCTACCAAGCTGAAGTTGAGCTGGAAAAAGAAGCTGTCAGACAAAATCACAAGCCCGGTAGTTGCAGGCGACAAGGTGTTTGTTGCGTCAAAAGAGAGTCACACACTTTATGCCATGGACAGAAAAAACGGCAATAGCATCTGGGAATTTAAGGCTGGAGCCAGAATCGATTCACCGCCCTCAGTGGTTGGGAATGCGGTTTATTTCGGATCCAGGGACGGGTGGGTTTATGCGCTGACGGCAAATACCGGTGATCTGGCCTGGAAATTCCGGGCAGCCAAGTCTGACCGCAAGCATTGTGTATTCGGGCAACTGGAATCCGTATGGCCGGTCCACGGCTCAGTTCTTACGCAGGACGAATCGCTCTATTTTGCTGCGGGCAGGTCCAGCTATATAGACGATGGGCTTTACCTGTATAAACTCGATGCCAGGACCGGGGAGAAGCAGATGGAACAAAGGATGTACTCGCGAGACCCGGCGACAGGAGCCCAGGCGGATACGGATGGATGGGTATTACCGGGCGGGCTTAGCGATATACTTGCAAGTGATGGCAATACTCTTTTCATGCGTGACTACCAGTTCCATCTGAATAGTATTCCTGAAGCAAAAACAATTAAAGGTGTTCTGCCGAATGATATGAAACCTCATGTTCATAACACAGCCGGTTATCTTGATGACACATGGGCACACCGCACATATTGGTATTATGGTAAGATGATGGATTCCGGCTACGCTGGATGGTCAAAGGCAGGGGTGCAGAATTATTCAGGAAGGATCATGGTTCGTGATGAGACAAGTCTTTACGGATACGGAAGAACAAGGTTGTTTAATGATTTCGTATCAGCCCCCGATCTGGGCAGTTATGGGAAGCGTGAAATTCATCTGTACCGCGCGCCTGCCGAGAAACCTGCAAATCAGCCCGCGCCTGAGAAAAAGGACAAGAAAAGAGGCAAACCGCAACCTCGGTTTAACTATGATTGGACCGGTGAATGCCTTCTGCATGTGCGGGCAATGGCGCTCGCAGGTGATAAGGTGTTGGTGGCCGGCGTAAAGGACATTCTTAAATCAGAAGCCATGACGCGTGAAGCAGTGGCTCGCCAGGCGGAATTATTAGAAAGCGGTAAAGACTCCGCTCTTGAACTTTACTCCGCTAATGACGGCGCCAGACTCGCCGCGTATGAATTACCCGCTCGGCCTGTTTTTGACGGCATGGCTGTAGCACACGGCTGCGTTTTTATTACAACAGAAAATGACGAACTACTCTGCTTTACAGCTGATTGATGCCTTAGCCCGCATATTGCATGAACAAAATGAAAAGGGTTTTATAAAAATTTATAATAACGATAGTTATAAGTATTTCTAATATCAAATTAAAAGATACACTTTGTAATGTTAATATTTTTAGATATTTTTCATTTTGTTCACCCTACGGGCCAGCCCAGATCATCCCCCTTCGCCAAAAGGCTTCGGCGGGACAGGCTGAATCGCCTTTGTTCTCAAGGGTTTGCGGTATGTTATACAGCTTCCCCCTTGACGCCGCGGCGTTTCAGCAATCTGAACTGGTGCAATAAGCGGGTTAGGGTTCGCGCAAAAAATCGGAGTACTGAAAGATAGATACGAGGGAATATACATTATGACGGTAAAGATTGCTGTTAATATGGTTATATTAGCTGTATGCACTATGGCTTCAACGGCGACCGCCATTGATGTCGAGGGTGCTTTGGTTGCCTGCATTGGTGCGGAGGCGCTGGAAAGTGTTTCTGGTGATTGGAAGAAACAGGGTTGCGTATTCCACTGTCTGGTAACTTCGGAAGAAGAGGCTGTAAAACTCCGGAAAGATATCCGGGATGCCGGATGTTATGGCAAAGTTTCAGTGGCCCTGTTCGATGGAAAGAATCTGCCGTATATAAATAATCTGGTGAATCTGATCGTCATGAATTCCGCGTTCCCTGCCCGCAGTGCTACGCACAGCGTTGCAGGCGGGCGTGTTCCGAAATCCGAAATCGAGAGGGTGCTTGCTCCACGTGGAGTTGCGGTTATTAAAGAGGAAGGCAATAAGGATTTAGTATCTAGTATCTCGTATCCCGTATCTCGTATCGGGAACGGCTTCGTGAAATTCACGAAGCCAGTTCCCTCCAACATCGACGAATGGCCGCAATACCTGCACGGGGCTGATAACAACTGCGTGGCGCAGGATACGGTGGTGGGTCCGCCGCGGCATGTTCAATGGATTTCCGGCCCGGCATGGACCCGTGCGCACATAGGGGCGGCGACCATATCCAGTATGGTTTCTTCCGGTGGCAGACTGTTCACCATTGAAGACACCACTACCGCCGAAAATCCCCTTCTGCCGGCCAAGTGGAAGCTGATTGCCCGTGACGCCTTTAACGGTGTGGTTCTTTGGACGCTGGACTACCCGGAATGGGAACAGGTCACGGTCTATATCAAGGATTACCATGCCCAGATGCAGCGGCGGCTGGTCGCTATCGGCAATACCGTTTACTGTACTCCGGGACTGGCTGCTCCGCTTACTGCCCTGGATGCGGCAACGGGAAAAACCGTCCGGGAATTCCATGGAACGGAGGGAACCCAGGAGTTTGTCTTCCACTCTGAAAGGCTATACGCTGTGATCGGCGACCGCATGCACTTCAACAGCTACGAAGGAGCGGATGGGGGAACAGCGAAAAAGAGAAAGAAGGGTAAAAAGAAAGGCAGCAACAAGGAGACGGCAGAAGTCAAGACAGTTTCTGAAGAGACGGGCCCTAAGCTAGCTTTTGGTGGAGATGGTTTTCCTCTTTCTGTTTACAATCCGCAAACGCGCAATGCCGATAATCCTTCCTGCGTCATTGTGGCTATTGATGCCAAGACAGGGAGAGAGATCTGGCGCAGTGACAAAATTAACCGATATACCGGCTGTTCAATGGCGCTTAAGGGTGACAAATTGGTCTATCAGAGTGCGAAGGGAGTGTTTTGTCTTAACGCAATGACCGGCAATGAAAACTGGGCGGTCAAGAAAAGTATTCCTTACGGACGCGGAAACGCACCCAACACGCTGGTGCTTTCTGTTGATGCGGTCTATTCCGAAGAGGGGAATAAAATATTTGCATATTCACTGGCTGACGGCAGCGATTATTGGGGCAAATCTATTCCGGCACGCAAGGGATACCATGCGTCTACGGATATTCTGATTGCCGCCGGCGCTCTGTGGATGTGCGGCAGCTGCAATGATTCGAAAGGAATCGTCACACAAAAACCGGTTAGCTACAATCTGCGAACAGGTGATGAAATTAAGACGATAGACCAGCAACTCTCCAAGCCTATGGGGCATGACCGCTGTTACCGTAATTTCATTACCGATCGCTTTTTCATCAATAGCAAGACCGGCGGACCGGACTGCATGGATTTGAAAACCGGCACCGAATATCCTGCGTCCTCTACGCGCGGCACCTGCAGCATGGGTCCGTTGCCTTGTAATGGACTGATCTATTGCGGACCATGGTCCTGCCAGTGCCACCTTCCCACCGGCCTGCACAATTTCAACGCCTTCTATACAGACGAGGCTTCTCTGTCAACGAAAGGCCAGACAGTGAAAGTCGAGCGGTCCCCCCGCCTCATAAAAGGTTCCGCCTATGGCAAAACTCAGGTTTCCCTCCGTCGCCAAGGCTATGGCGGGCAGGCATCCCTCATCCCTCATCCCTCTAAAGAATGGCCGACATACCGTCAGGACGCGCGCCGCTATTCGGGAACCAAAGAAAACGTGCCTGCAAAAGGATTGAATCAGTTGTGGAAAACAAAATTCAACACAAAAGTCAGTGCGCCGGTAATTGCCGAGGATAAGATTTTTGTTGCTGAAACCGATGCCCATATTCTGCGTGCGCTGGATGCTGCCGACGGTAAAACACTGTGGGAATATATTGCAGGCGGCCGCATTGACTCACCGCCGACCTATCACAAGGGATTACTGATTTTCGGCAGCCGCGACGGCTGGGTGTATTGTGTGCGCGCCTCCGATGGTGCACTCTCGTGGCGTTTCCGGGATCTGCCCGACAAGTTGATCTGTGCCTTTGATCAGCTCGAGTCCGCCTGGCCCATTCACGGCAGCGTGCTTGTTAAAAACGATACTGTCTATTTCTGTGCCGGACGTTCATCATATTTTGACGGTGGTATTTTTATCTACGGCCTCGATCCCGTTACCGGTAAGCTGCTCCACCAGCGTCAGTTCTACGGACCTTATGGCGAAGACGGATTTCCCTCGTTTGTAAAAGAAGGCGACCGGTCGGAAACGGAAGTCATTCTCGGAACCACAGCCGATGTTATGAGCAGCGAAGGTGATCTGCTCTATATCCGGCAGCAGGCATTCAACCTGGACTTGACCGACGCCATTCCCGGCAAGCACCTTCTGGCCTCCTCCGGAATGCTTGAATCAAAACGCAACCATAGGGAATATAAGCTTGTCCAGGAAAATTTTAATCACCGCAAAACGTGGACCACTGAAGAAACAAAATACCCGACCGGTGATATTATTGTTTCAGACGGCACCGACTACTATTCGGTGTTCGGCCATCCTGTAAACCGCGGGAATAGTTTCAATCCGCGCAACGGCTATGTGCTGACGGCCAAGACCCGTTCTGGAAACGTCTGGTCAAGTAAATGGTCTGTTCAGATTCCGATCACCGGTAAAGCCATGGCGCTGGCCGGCGGCACCATTTTTGTTGTTGGTTCTCCGCTGATTTTTGAACTTAATGATCTCGCAGCAACCTACGAAGGCCGGCTTGGCGCTGTCCTGTGGGTGGTATCAGCAACTGACGGTTCGAAACAGGCTGAGTATAAGCTCGATGTGCTCCCTGCCTGGGACGGCATGGCGGCGGCCTACGGCAAGCTTTTTATTGTCAATCAGGACGGCAGTATCGAGTGTTGGGGTAGAAGATAAGATGGGTTTTGGGTTTATCCGGAAATCGATGGATACTCACAAGCGAAAGAAAATCAATGATAAATAGACGTTCATTTTTAAAGATGTTCGCACTGACGGCGGCAGGTATTCCTGTAATTGCAGCGGCTGCATCAAAGCCGAAACCGAATTTTATCTTTTTTCTGGCCGATGATCTTGGCTGGACCGATTTAGGCGGTTTCGGTAGCAGTTTTTACGAAAGCCCCAACATTGATAAGCTCTGTGCTGAAGGAATGAAATTCACAGCTTCTTATTGTGCAGGTTCGGTTTGTTCTCCGACCCGCTCAAGCATTATTACCGGTCGTGTTCCTGCCCGGACAGGTTGCACTCAATTTGGGGGAAGTGTCAGTGGGAAGGAATACTGTTTTGCTCAAGATCTTGAAAAAGCCGGGTATGCAACTTTCTTTACCGGCAAATGGCATGTTGGTGGGAAATCGCCAACTGAGGCGGGTTTTTCTATCAGCATGGATCTCAAAAGAAACAAGAATCTCCAGGATGATCCCAAGGGCACAGGACTGATTACGAAAAACACCATGGAATTTTTACGGGGTGTCAAAGATCAACCTTTTTTTGCCTATGTTAATTACCATGCTGTGCATGCTCCCGCTAAAGAACGGCAGGAAATAGTTGATAAATATCAAAAGAAATTGAAAAGTAACCCTCCAAAACCCGGAGAACCCAGAGGGTTGGAGGTGGAGAATAGACGTAGTAATAAACAGGTACAGGATGACGCCGCTTTTGCCGCCATGATTGATGTAATGGATAGTTCTGTCCGTGAAATTCTTGAAGAAGTAAAAGCAATGGGGGCTGAAGAAAATACGGTAGTCATTTTTTCTTCTGAGAACGGTGGATTCTCCACAACAGTAAAAGGCTGCACTTCCAATCTGCCGCTCCGCGCCGGAAAAGGATGGCTTTATGAGGGTGGCATCAGGGTGCCCACGATAATTAAGTGGCCGGCTATGATTAAAGCAAATAGTGTTTGCGATGTACCCATAAATAGTACGGATTTTTATCCGACTATTTTGGAAATTGCAGGTCTTCCGTTGCGCCCCGAAGATCATTGTGACGGCCTGAGCCTTGTTAACCTTCTGAAAACAGGGATAGCCCCTGCCCGTGACGCCATGTATTGGCACTATCCCCATCACCATGGTTCAGGTAACTCCCCCAGCGGGGCGGTCCGAATGGGCGATTACATGCTGATACATTATTTTGAAACAGACGTTGTGGAATTATACAATGTAAAGGAAGACATCAGTCAATTAACAGATCTGGCGAAAAGTATGCCGGAAAAAACAGATGAAATGCTTCAGACCCTTAAAACCTGGCAGAAGACTATTCCCGGCATAGTCTTTGAAGAGACTGAGAAAAGCAAAAAAAAGAAGGCCCCAAAGGGCAAATAGTGTATGGAAGCAAGTTTTATGATTGTCTAAGCGGAAAAATACATCCGCGCGAAAAGCATTGTAAAATAAGGTTTTTACAACGGTATCAATGGTAAAAAGAAAAATGGTTAAATATGAAATTATGGTTCGTTTTATTTTGTAGTTTTGTTTTGAGTGCTTCGTCTCTTTTCGGACTTGAATTGCCGGATGTTTTCGGAGACAAGGCGGTGTTTCAGCAAGGGCAGGCTGTTCCAGTATGGGGGACAGCGCAACCCGGAGAAAAAGTCGAGGTAAGCTTTGCCGGTCAAACTGTTTCGGCAAAGGCAGACTCTGAAGGAAATTGGCGTCTGGAGCTTGCGCCTCTGGAAGCCAGTGCCGAAGGCAAAGAGCTGGTTGTTACAGGTGAGAAAGAAACGTTGAAAAGAGAAGATATATTAGTTGGTGAAGTATGGCTGTGTGCCGGCCAGTCAAATATGTCTGCCATGGGTGGAAGAACAACATGGACGCGAACAGGAGAGCTTGCAGACATGCCATCAACCCCGAATCCTCTGGTCCGCCTTTTTTCAAGAACACAAAGGCTTACGCCTGTCGAGAAACTGACAGGTAAGGTTGAGCTGGGCAAATCAGAATGGGTGGTTCCGGACGGGATCCCTAATATTCCAATGCGTGTAGCAGTTATGCTGCAAAACGAACTCAAAGTGCCGATTGGTGTCATGAGGATAAATATGGGCGGTTCAAAGATCTTTTCCTGGCTGCGCGCAGATTTGAAAATTCCTCAGAAAGTTGCCCAAAGACGTGATGATGTTAGTGAGAAACTCAACATGGCCATAAAGGATATAAAAGCGGGCGGTGATGGCGGCAAGTTCGCAGGATATCTTGGAAGTCAGAGACAGGGCTCTATTGATAAAATAAACGTGGAGCCGGTTGTAGGTTATGCGTTAAGAGGTTTTCTCTGGTATCAGGG
>JBHORK010000032.1:0-25466 GCA_042565725.1 Verrucomicrobiota bacterium | reverse complement strand
GACAATTATTGAACTTGTTTTCTTATAAAAATTATGGAAGAAGCTTCTAACCTGAGCATTGCACGAACAAAACAGAATGTTTAATAAAAAGGACAGGCATCATGGATAACAAAGAGCTACTGAAACGAACGAGAACAGACGGCCTCGCGCGGGTGGCATTCTGGCAATTTATGGGATTCACCATTATGCTATGCCTTATCTGGGTAAATGAAATATATGATCTTGCATACCTCTTCTTCGGCATAGAAACAAGTTCCATGAACATTTTCAGAGCATACGCGTTATCCGTCGTCGTGATAGTTTGCGCCGTAATTACAGTCGGCCATACGTATTATCAGCAGAAACGCATCATACAGGGATTGCTTACGGTCTGTTCGTATTGTCACAAAATCAAAATAGACAGCAGCACCTGGAAAGAAATGGAAAAATACATAACAGAACACTCTCTGGCCGCTTTCAGTCACGGCATTTGCCCCGAATGTTTTGAAAAGAAAACAGCGTCAATTCATGACTGATTTCATGATTGCTCGTTAGCCTGAACATTGCATCAGTTAAGTTTGTTGCATCCACGCGGCATCAAGGACGAAGCTGTAGTAACTACCCCGCTTTTGGCGGGGCAAGCCGCAAGTATATCCCGCCATTAGCGGGATTCTTGACAACAAAGCGGATGCGGTGAAATCGGCTGACCCGCAGGGCGAACAAAACAGAATATTTTCTCAAAAACCAAGATTACAATTTGTGTTTTGCTGTTTCTTTAGAAAATCTTTATATTATCCTGTGTTTATTGCCTCTTCATTAAACATTCTGTTTTGTTCGTGAAATGTTCAGGCTAGTTACCAAGATATTTGTCGATAACCTGCTGAAGTTTCTTTTTGATAGCTATCTGTTTCTCGCTCAGTTTTTTCTTATTTAAATCGTTTCTTTCTGAAACGTCATTTTTGACGCAATAAAAACGGCCATCACTATAGAGCTTGTACTCTATGTTACGCGCCCATACCTGCTTTTCCCATTTACCCCATTTGGGGTCGTAATAACAGAATATCGCGTCGCGCACGGAATTCTTTTCGCCGGTCAGTACAGGCTTGAAGCTCGTTCCGTCAATCTTCAGTTTTGCGGGCACAGGTACACCTGCAATATCCAGGCAAGTCGGAAAGAAGTCACTGAAGTCAACAGGTGAGTCCGTGACAACACCTTTTTTCATGCCACCGCCCCATACAATTAATGGAACCCGCGTTCCGGCATCATGCATGGAACCTTTGCCTCCCCGAATAGTTGATCCATCCTTCATTGGGATTGTTATACTCTTATTCGTCCCATTATCCCCCGTAAACATGATCACAGTGTTGTCAAAAAGACCAAGCTCTTTCAATTTAGCTTCTATCCTGCCGCAAATCTTATCCGTATAAGTTACCATATCAGAAAAATACCCCTCTCCTTTTGTCTTTTCTTTTCCCGCCTGCCAGTCAGGAGAATCGGGTGTTGCCGGAAAGGGACTGTGTGTCAGAATCATGGGGTAATAGACAAAAAACGGCTCAACTTTATTTTTCTCTATGAAATCCAGAATAAAGTCGCAGCAAACTGTCGGTCCGTAATCATTCGCGGTTCCTTTGAACCATTGCCCATTTTTGTAAAGAACCGGAGATTGATATCTGCTGCCGTTATTTTTTGGAAGCTCAAAATCTTTGAACTCGTTTTTACCCGGCCCGTATGGCTTCATGCTCCAGAGACAATGCTCATCAAACCCGAAACGTTTAATTCGTTCCGCATCTCCGCTTAACTGCCACTTGCCGGCTATGCATGTTTTATAGCCTGCGTCTTTAAATACATTTCCAAAAGTTTTTTCTTTTGGATCAAGATATCCGAAGGATACATAATTTCTGTGATTATAGCGGCCTGTCATGATCTGGACCCGGGACGGCGTACAAAGCGGCTGTGAATATGCATGATTAAAGAAAACGCCCTCTTTTGAAGCATTGTCCAGAACCGGAGTTTTGTACGTGGAGCCATAAGAGCCGATACATTCGTAGCCCAGATCATCAGCCATTATCAGCACGATATTCTTTCTTGTCGCGTTCATATCCTTGGCCGCGATCGGATTAACACATCCTGCATAAACCGCTGCGGCACCTGCGCACGTTGTTTTTAAAAACTCTCTTCTTTTCATTTTATGTCTCCTGCTTCTATCCTTTTGTTTTGCAGTTTCAGCTTTATCTGTTTCAGGAAATAACGCCCATGAAGGACGGAATGTCGGCGTTTATCGCCGTTTATCGGCGGTTGCATTTCTTTTAAAATGCTTCTATCTCCAACTATTTCTTCTTTTTTGTATTCCATTCAGGATCGTATTCGGGATTAGGAAGCATACGCGGCGCATTCGTATCTTCGAGCCACTTCAATACGCGGCTGTTCATTTCTTTTGCCAGCGCGGAATTCTCTGCTACCACATTGTTTTTTTCGCCAATATCATTCCCTGTATGATAAAGCTCATATTCGCCCGACTCCAGAAGATGAATCAGTTTCCAGTCGCCGCGTCGTATGACTACACATGGTCGGCTGAAATAAGAATACAGGGGCAGATACCAGAAAATATCTCTTTCATTCAGACGGGCTTTGGGATTTCGCAGAACAGGGCCGAGATCCGCTCCGTCAAGCGGCTGGTCGGGTCTTTTAGCGCCTGCCACATTAAGCAGGGTAGGGTAAAGATCCACGCCTGTGATCGGCTCTTTACACAATGTTCCCGCAGGAATCCTGCCGGGCCAACGGAAGATATAAGGAACACGTAAGCCGCCGTCAAATTCACTGCCCTTGGCAAGTTTAGCGGGCCAGTTACTGGTGTTCTCAAGTTTTTGCCCGTCTTCCTGATATGCCAGCCCGCCATTGTCCGAAGTGAAGATTACCAGTGTGTTTTTCGCTATCCCAAGTTCATCCAGTTTTTTCAGGACACGGCCGACAGTATCATCCAGACTCTTGATCATAGCGCCGGCAATGGGGCTTTTATGATGTTCACTTTTTTCTTTGGCTGTAAAGTGATCCAGATATTCCTTTTTAGTTTCAAAAGGACCGTGCACAAGAAAATCGGGCAGATACAGGAAGAACGGTTTGCCGTCGGCATGGCTTCGCTCCATGAAGCTGATAGCTTTATCGCCGAGGAAATCGCTCAGGTATTGCTTAGGGTCATGTTCCACGGGCGGGTTAGTTTCAAAATTCCAATGCCTTCCTGAACTTACAATGGCCTCGTCGAATCCGCGTTTTGAGGGATGCTGACTTTTATTATAGCCCAGATGCCATTTACCGAACATGGCGGTTGTGTATCCCGCTTTCTTGAGAGTTTCCGCGATAGTGGCGGTTTCGAATGGAACTCCAACATTTTTTTCGGGCTGAAGCAGTTTGAAACGCTTTAAATCCCCATTTTTAGCCTTCCATTTTTTTTGAAAATTGCTGACATACATCACCTTGTGCCGCGGTGTGTATTGCCCGCTCATGATTGAAGCGCGTGAAGGCGCGCAATGCATCATGTTCGCGTAGCCAAAATCAAAATACATTCCCTGTGTGGCCAGGCGATCAAGGTTCGGCGTTTCATAAAATTTACTTCCGAAACATTTTCCGCCGGTCCAGCCCAGATCATCGGCCAGAAGAAGAACAATATTAGGCTTCTGACTACTGTTTTCAGCTTTAAGAATGGTGCTGACCCCTACGGCTGCGCCGCTGAGCACAAAGGTCTTAAGAAATTCACGTCTTTTCATTTATTTCTTTTTATTTTTCGTGTTGTATCGTTTACCGCCGTTCCAGGTCATAAGACGCATTGCTTCCTGAAATTTTTCTTCACCAAAAGCCTGGCGATACAGTTCGTGATAAGGTTTATTTTCCTTGGGAACATTTTCAATATGGTCGTTGACCATATATGGCTGAATGTCTTCCCACCAGGAATCATAAACTTCATTCAGTTTCTTCACTATATCAGGGTGCTTATCTGCTATATTCGTCGTTTCAGAAAGATCCTGTGTAAGATCGAATAATTCCTGTTTGTTACCGCTCATTGCCAGTTTATACTGAGAATCCTGGATCGAGCAGTTCCCATATTTTGAAGATTCGGCATTACCCCAGCGAGTTCTGTGTGCAATCCAATATCGCGGTTTCCAGTCAGCCTCAGGGTTCTCCATAAGCGGCACCATGCTGCGGCCATCCCATATTTTCCCGCCCGGTACAGGTTCACTTGAGCCGGCAAGTTCGGCGAATGTTGAATAGAAGTCAATATGCCCGGTAAGTTTATGGCAATCCTTGCCGCCCTCGACTTTGCCTTTCCAGTACATGATACATGGAACACGGATGCCGCCTTCATAGGGAGTGCCTTTGCCGCCGCGCAATTTCTTATTACCGGAGAATGGTGAACCATTGTCAGTCATATAAATCAAAAGCGTGTTTTCGCTTAACCCTTCTTGATCCAGGAATGTCATCATCTTGCCTACATTATCATCCAGGTTTTCCATGGTATTGCCACGACTGCCGTCTGGAAGTATTGGCGGAATATGCGGGCCATGATTAACATTCAAGGGAATATATGCAAAGAAAGGTTTATCCGCTGTTTTCTGGTTTCCAATCCATCTGATAGCCTGATCAAAGAAGAGGTCTGTACAAAAACCTTTTGTTTCAATGGCTTTCCCGTTGTGGTACAGGACAGGATTATTATAATCGTTATTCGGAAAATCAGCGCTGTGTGGATAATTCTGCGCAATTCCGCCCGCGCCGTGAATATACGCCTCATCAAAACCACGGCTGTCAGGCCTGTATTCTTTTTCATCGCCCAGATGCCATTTACCGAAAATACCCGTTGCGTAACCACTGTCGCTGAGCATATTGGCTACAGTTCGGGATTTAAGACTTAAACGATCCCGCATTTTGATAGTATGCGTAACACCGGCATAACACTCATGTCTACCGGTCATGAGCGCAGCACGTGTTGGAGAACAGGTTGGCGAGACATGAAAACTCTCAAATCGCAACCCGTTTTTGTAAAGTATATCAACATTGGGACTCGAGTTTCCGCCGTATGCGGAGATGGCGCCAAAGCTGATGTCGTCAGGCATAATAAGCACAATATTCGGTCGAGCACCGGCCAAACCGTTTTTCTGTACAGTATTATTTTTTGATGCCATACCTATGGTAAAAATACCTGATGCGGCCAAAGATGTGCTGATTAAAAATTCACGTCTTTTCATTTATTCTTTCCCCTTCTTTTTTTCCGGATGATAATAAACTTGCGTCAATTTTATAGTGACGCTGAAGTTTGTCTAGTTCTTTGTGAAGCCTTGCTCTAATTTCCTGATAGTCGGCTTGATCATAAACACTGTTGAGTTCCTGCGGATCTTTTTTCAGATCGAAAAGTTCCCATTCTTTAGATTTATAGAAATGAATTAATTTATAACGTTCAGTCCTCACCCCATAATGGGCAGGCACACCATGCCCTTGATTTTCGTGATAATGATAGTAAATCGATTTCCGCCATTCGGTGTCTGGATTCTTCAGCAACGGAATTATGCTTTTCCCCTGCATTTCTTCAGGCACGGCAACACCAGCGGCCTCCAGAAAAGTGGGTGCAAAATCAATATTCTGGGTCATCGCCTTAATCTCCGAGCCCGGTTTTATTTTGCCCGGCCATCGCATTACCAGCGGCATCCTGAGCGATTCTTCGTACATCCATCGTTTATCAAACCAGCCGTGTTCGCCAAGGTAAAAACCCTGGTCCGAACTGTAAATTACAATTGTATTCTTATCCAGACCGGTTTCTTTCAGGTGATCTAATATGCGGCCTACATTATCATCAACCGCTGATACACAGCGCAAATAGTCTTTGATATAACGCTGATACTTCCAACGCACCAGGTCTTTACCCTGAAGATTTGCTTTCTTAAACTCTCGGTTTTCTTTCCCGTAGGTTTCTTCCCATAATTTTCTATCATTTGCAGTGAAACCGAACGGTTTATCCATGACTTTTAAATCGTAAGACATGCTCATATGTTTATCGATCCCCATCTTATGATTGCCGGCCGAACTGGTTCTTCCGCTGTAATCATCAAAAAGGGTTGGTGGTTCCGGAATGGTTTCATTCTGATACTTTGTGAAATATTCAGGAGCGGCCTTCCAGTTTCGATGAGGCGCCTTATATTGACACATTAAAAGGAACGGCTTATTAGAATTCTTTTCACGTTTGTTCAGCCAATCCAGCGCAAGATTTGTTGTGATGTTTGCTGAATATCCTTTGCCGTCCCAGGTCCCGCGTGGGGTTGCGTACTTTGGATTGTAATATGCGCCCTGGCCGCTGGAGAATACCATCCATTCGTCAAAACCGGTAGGGTTGCTTCCCAAATGCCATTTGCCGAATATCGCTGTTTGATAGCCGGTTTTTTGTAAAAGTTTAGGAAATGTCATCTGTTTTCCGTTAAATCTCTTCCTGTTTGTTAACTGACCGTTCATATGACTGTGTTTTCCGGTAAGCACAGTTGCGCGGCTGGGCGCGCAGATCGAATTGCAGCAGAAATTATTTCTGAAGATAGTGCCTTCGGCGGCAATACGATCTATATTGGGAGTTTTATTGATGATCGACCCATAAGCTCCAATTGCCTGACATGCGTGATCATCAGAAAATATAAAAAGAATGTTTGGTTTTGAAGATTCTTCAGCAAAGCATCTTGGAGCTAGAAACGCTCCTGCAGCGCCGGCCATACATGTTTCAAGAAAAATACGTCGATTCATCTTTATAAATCCTTTCATTTTGATGAAAAGCCCTTTTTTGATATAAAGTCCTTTATTAAAGAACACTGCCAATTCTCATTCTTGACAGATATATGAGTTGTTTATGTTGTTCAAAACGTTTAATGATAGTTTATACGCTAAAAAACGTTTTCCCTATGGCCTTTTCTGAATCCTGAATTCTGACTCCTGAATACTGCTTTTTGCGTTTCGCAAAAAGCAGTATACCTGATTTTCTTGCGTTATCCTGCTTGTAATATTATAATAGCAGGAGATTAGCTAAAAAGGATAGGAGAGATGCTCGATGATTAAAAAGCAGTTTACTATTTATTTGGAGAATAAACCGGGCGTTCTTGCCCGAATAATGAAGGCGCTGGCAGACAAAAAGGTCAATATTGAAGGTATATCTGTTTCGGAGAGTACGGACGTGGGGCTGGTGCAGATAGTGGCAAATAATGCCGCGGCAACAAAAAAGGCGTTATCTGATATTGGTGTTCCATTTACGGAACAGGAGATAGCCCTTCTTCCTATAAGCAACAAACCCGGAGAGCTTTATCGGCTTACAAGTGGGCTTGCTAAGTCCGGTGTGAATATCAACTATGTGTATGCCACTTCTTGTCAAGGCGAAGGCAGCTGTCGGTGCTACGCGGTAGTAAGTGCTCCGAATCTGAAAAGAGTTGTTGCAGCCTGGAAAAAGATCTCATAAACGGGCCAAATCAGACGAAGTTCTTGACGTTGGCTATAAGTCTACCATATGATTTACCCGCTTGCGCCAGTTATTTGATATGTATTAAGGAGAAAATATAGTGAATTTTGGAGTGATAGTTGCAGGAGGCAAGAGTGAGAGGATGGGGCCCAAGGTAGATAAAGCATTTTTGAGTCTTGGCACCAAACCCATACTTGCCTACTCACTTGAGGCTTTTGAGAAATGTCAGGATATAGACGGCGTGATCCTTGTCGTGCGAAAAGACAGGCTTGAAGCCGCACGCGGGATGGTGCAATTATATGGATGTTCCAAGGTCAAGAAGGTTATAGCCGGAGGAACTACTAGGCAGGTTTCTGTGAGCAATGGCCTTGCGCAACTCAATGACGAGGTTAAGATAGTCTCTGTTCATGATGGAGCCCGCCCATTCGTTACCCCGCAGTTAATTTCGATGACTATAGCAACTGCCAAGCGCTATGGAACGGGGGTGGCCGCGGTGAAAATTACGGACACGGTGAAGTTTGTTGAAAAGGGAGTAACGGTTTCAAAAACAATAGACAGGTCTAAACTGTGGGCGGTGCAGACCCCGCAAACATTTAAGCGCAAACTGCTTTTTGAAGCATATGATCTTGTTGAGAAGAAGAAATTAACCGTTACGGATGAAGCATCGGCCGTTGAGAACATCTGCGAAGACGTTCGCCTGGTTTCTGCGCCATTATCAAACATCAAGATCACTGTGCCTGAAGATCTGCCGTTTGCGGCAGCATTATTGAAGCTTTGAAGAAAGAATTTCCCGCAATGACTGGTAAAAAATATGCTGTCTTAGGAGATATCCACAGTAATCTGGAGGCTCTTGAGACTGTTCTCAAAGATGCTGAGGAACAAGGAGTCAATTCCTATGTTTGCGTTGGCGATATAGTTGGTTATAACGCAAACCCTGCTGAATGCCTTGAGAAAATTCGCGAATTAGATTGTGTTACCGTTCGTGGTAATCACGATCATTACTGTTCGCATGATGAAAGCCTGGACGATTTCCATCCACTTGCGGCAAATGTTGTAGATTGGACGCGGCGCCAGCTGGACGCAAACCAGCTTGAATATCTGAAAAATCTGAAAATGGTTTGCATGGCGGGAGGTTTTACTATAGTCCACAGCACACTGGATATGCCGGAAAAATGGGGCTATGTATTCGATATACTGGAAGCTGGCTCGAATTTTAATTACCAGACTACCTCAGTTTGTTTTCATGGACATACGCATGTGCCCGTTGTTTACGAAAAACAGAAGAGAGTCACTCAGGATAACTATCGAAAACTGAAAGTCACGCTTGGAAGGAAGTACTTTATTAATGTGGGAAGCGTAGGTCAGCCGCGTGACGGAAACCCTGATGCGTCGTATGTAATCTATGACCAGCAGAAAGGCGAGATAGAATTACGGCGATTGCCTTATGATGTTAATGCGGCAAAAGAGAAGATCAGAAAAGCAGGTCTTCCCGAACGGCTTGCTGACAGACTTGAGCTTGGAAGATAGAAAGTGCGATTTGAGTGACTTGGAATACCGTTGCCTTTTCGGCCCTGTAGCGTCGAGACGTTTGGGGCGTTCGCTGGGTGTTGATCTTGTACCGCATAAAACCTGCAGTTTAGACTGCCTTTTTTGTCAAGCCGGGCCCACAACCAGCCTGACTGTCGATCGTAGCGAATATATACCTGTAAAAGACGTTATTAAAGAAATCGAATCCTGGCTGAAACACAACGGTTCTGTTGATTTTATTACTCTTTCCGGTTCCGGAGAACCAACCCTTCATTCACGATTTGGCGATATTCTGGATGCAGTGCACAAAATGTGCTCTATCAAAACAGCGTTACTCAGCAATGGCTCTTTATTTTATCTGCCTGAAGTACGAAATGACGCCTGCAAAGCAGATTTGGTAAAACTGTCGCTCAGCGCCTGGGATCAGAAGTCGTTTACGGAAATCAACCATCCTTATTCCGACATGAAGTTTTTCGATGTGGTGGATGGTATGAGGAAATTTCGCCATGAATTTACAGGCGAGCTTCTTTTGGAAATCTTCGTTCTGTTCAATTTCAACGCAACACCGACAGCAATGAAAAAGATCGCAAAGCTTGCGGAAAGCGTACACCCTGACCGAATTCAGCTTAATACAGTTGTGCGTCCACCGGCCCATCACAGCGCGATACCAGTTTTGGCGGCTGAGCTTGAGAAGTTTGCGCCCCTGTTTACGCCGCGGGCTGAGGTAATTCCGGAGTTTGACGAACAAACACCGGAAGATAATAAAAAAACCGAAGAAAAAGAAATTATAGCCATGCTTCGCAGGAGAAAATGTTCAGTAAGCGATATTGCTGAAGCATTTAATATTAGCGTGGATGATGCTGTGAAATATATCGAGAACCTGATAAGTGCCAGGCAGATTCGTGAAGAACAGCGGGGTGATACGATGTATTATGGGGCGTGAAACGTATCTCGTGAAGCGTATTTCGTATCTCGCGATGTTCGACGTTCACTCTTCCCTAAGGCTGCTTTAAGCCGCAGCCAAAATCTGTAATGTTTTTAGACAGGATAACAGGATATTTTTGGGATTGCTCCCGAATTGAGGACCATGCCAAGAGGCATGACCCTAAATTCGCTCGCTGGTTGTAAGGGATCAACCCGACACAAGGTTTTGAAAATGTAAACGGCTTCCTGATAAGATGCCAAACAGATAATCACCATAATCAAACAGACCGCTGTATGAATTTGTCTCGATTCCGACTTGCTTGCCAAGCCGTAGTCTTGACGAAGGAGGAAGGATATCGAAACAAATTCATGCAGCATCCCTATCTCTGACTATCCTGCCTCCCGATCCTGTTATCCTGTCAAATTTCTTATCTAATGTTTTTTAAGCTGGTTTTCGGGGGAATATTTTCATACTTTCTAATGCCATGCAGATATTGAAGAAAATATTCGGGACGAAACATCAAAGGGACATCAAGACACTGCGGCCGCTTATTGAGAGAATCAATAGTATTGAGCAGGAATACCAGTCGCTGTCGGATTCTGAGATCAGAAATAAAACAGCTGAGTTCAAGACGCGTTTGTCGGATGGGGAAACCCTTGAAGACATAATGTGTGAGGCGTTTGCGGTTGTGAAGAATGTCTGTCGCCGGCTGCTAGGAACCAAGTTCGAGATGTACGGAAACGAGGTGACATGGGACATGGTGCCGTTCGATGTTCAGCTGCTCGGAGCAATTGTCCTGCATCAGGGCAAAATAGCGGAAATGGCCACAGGCGAAGGCAAGACTTTAGTTGCTACTATGCCGCTATATCTTAATTCACTTTCAGGCAATAGCGCTCATCTTGTTACTGTCAACGACTATCTCGCGCGGCGCGACGCTCAATGGATGGGAATGATTTATGAGTTTCTGAATATCTCTGTGGGATGTATCCAGAACCAGATGCCGCATGAAGAACGCCGCCTCGAATACTCCAAGGATATTACCTATGGCACAAACAGTGAATTTGGTTTTGATTATCTGCGGGATAACGGCATGTCTTTCCATAAGGAAGAACAGGTTCAGCGCGGATACAATTACGCCATAATCGATGAAATTGACAGTATTCTTATTGATGAGGCAAGAACGCCATTGATCATTTCCGGTCCTGCGCCGGTATCTTCACATAAGTACTATGAGCTTAAACCCAAAGTTGAAAACCTCGTAAGAAAACAAAAAGCCCTTTGCAACAGGTTTATGCAGGAATGCAAGCAGTTGCTTGAACAGAAAAAAGATGAAGAAGCACAGATAAAATTGTATCAGGTCCATAACGGCATGCCGAAACACAAACAAATGCTTCACATGTTGGAAGATCCGGACATTCGGCGGCTGCACGAGGATATCGAGAACAAGATGCTGGTTAAGGAACGGCATGATATGGCCAGGGGTTTACGGGAGGAAATGTTTTTTACAATTGATGAACGTGGACATGATGCGAATCTTACTGAAAAGGGTTGTGAGACCCTGAACCCGACAGACCCGGACGCGTACGTTCTGCCTGACCTGGTAACTGCCATGGCGGACCTGGAAGCCGACGCCAACCTGTCCGAAGAACAAAAAACAAAAAGAAGACAGGAAGTACAAAAAGAGTTTTCAGAAAAGAGTGAAAAAATTCATAACGTTGACCAGCTTATTCGAGCGTATTGTTTATATGAAAAAGATGTCCAATACGTTATACAGGGCAACCAGGTGATGATTGTAGATGAGTTTACGGGGCGCTTGATGCCTGGCCGCAGATGGAGTGACGGGCTTCATCAGGCAGTTGAAGCGAAGGAGGGGGTGAAAATAGAAAGAGAGACCCAGACCCTTGCAACCATCACTATCCAGAACTACTTCAGAATGTATAAAAAACTTGCCGGAATGACAGGAACCGCTGAAACAGAGGCAGATGAATTCCGTCAGATTTACAAGCTTGACGTTGTGGTTATGCCTACTAATCGCCCGGTGAGACGTATTGATCGCAATGATGTTATCTACAAGACGCAAAGGGAAAAATACAATGCGGTTGTGCAGGAAGTAGCAGAATGTCATTCCCGCGGTCAGCCTGTGCTGGTTGGTACTGTTTCGGTCGAAACTTCTGAATTCATCAGCCGAATGCTTAAACGGGCTAATATTCCGCATAGTGTGCTGAACGCCAAGAATCATGAACGTGAAGCGGAAATTGTGACCCGGGCAGGACAACAGGGTGCAGTAACCATTGCAACCAACATGGCCGGCCGCGGAACGGATATCAAGATGGGCAAAGATGTCATCTATCTGGATAGAAGCATCATTGAGTCATCATCGTCGCTTGATGATAAAGTCGATGGCCATATTCTCAGGAAAACACTTGAACAAAATCTATGCGGACTTCATGTGATTGGTTCTGAGCGTCATGAGGCGCGACGCATAGATCGCCAGCTGCGCGGACGATGCGCCCGCCAGGGGGATCCCGGTTCGTCACGTTTTTATGTTTCGCTTGAAGATGATCTTATGCGTTTGTTTGGCTCTGATCGAATAGCAAATATCATGAGCCGGCTTGGACTGGAAGAGGGGCAGGTGCTGGAACATAGATGGCTGAATCGATCCATTGAGAACGCCCAGAGAAGAGTAGAACAACAGAATTTTTCGATCCGGAAGCGAACACTTCAATATGACGATGTAATGAATAAACAAAGGGAAATCATTTATGGATTCCGCGGTGAAATAGTAAGGGCTGAGAACGTTCGCGAACATATATACGATATTCTTCACGATATTATAAGTACAAAAGTTGAAGAACTGCTGGATGACCGTAATGAAGAATCTATCGCCGAATTCATTGAGTGGATACAAGGAACATTTCCGGTGGCTATAACGAAAGATGAAGTTGGCAAGAACCTTAAAGATCTCGAAGAAATAGTTGATAAAATTTTTGAAAAAGTAAAAGGCGCCTATGAATTAAAGATTTCTATGGAAGATCAGAGTTCAGCGGATGTTATGGAGCGCCATATCCTTTTAAGTACTATTGACTCACATTGGCAGGACTATCTCAGAGGTGTAGATGTTCTGCGGCAGGGTGTGGGGCTTCGTGCATACGGCCAGCGCGATCCTCTGGTAGAATATAAGAAGGAAGCTTTCCAGATGTTTGGGGAATTAATGAATGATATTCAGTCTGATATCGCAACGGCTGTATTCAGGTCCTCCACGTCCTTAAAGTCATTTGAATCTTTCCTTTCTTCTCTGCCTCAAACACTGGTTCATGATGAGGTTTCCATTCTGGGGCATGGGGCGGCGGGCTCGGCGGACGGAAGTCAGCAGTCGGATGTTGGTCGGAAAAGATCTTCAGCTCGTTCAGGATCCGGAATATCAGATTCCGTCTCGGGCAGGGGCGGAGAATCGGCAACGATCAAAAGAGAAGGGTCCAAGATTGGCCGAAATGACCCATGCCTGTGCGGTAGCGGAAAGAAATATAAAAAATGCTGCGGTAAGTAGTGGAATAATGAACTTAAAAAGAATGATAAACGGTTCATTTGTCTGGCGATTTATTGCGGCAGTGATGTCCGGAGGCCTTTTAGCCTCGGCGTTTCCTCCAATTGAATCTTCCGAAGCCGCATGGGTTGCCTTTATACCAATCCTGCTGATAGCTAAGTTCTCAAATCCTGTGTCTTCTTTTCGATGGGGATTCTTTAGTGGATTAATATTCTGGCTGACTACGCTTTCGTGGCTTTTCTGCCTTTCTGAAACATGGGGACCACTGGCAGTTGTTATTCTGTCCTGGATAGCGCTATCGAGCTACTGCGCACTGTATACCGGTGCCTTTGCAATGGTTGTGTCAAGGGCACTGCGGAATGGCGAATCCGAAATCCCGCAAAGCGGGACAAGTCCGCAACCTGCCCCGCCACGGCGGGGTCCGAAATCCGAAATTGTAAGAAACCTCGGGTTTCTTGCAATTGTTCCTCTTCTGTGGGTTGGATTTGAGTATTTGAGGTCAAACCTTTTTTCCGGTTTTCCCTGGAACGCTCTGGGTATCAGTCAATACCGGAGCATTTCCATCATTCAGGTTGCGGAATGGGGCGGGGTGTATGCGGTTTCCGCTTTGCTCATGTTCATGAATACGGCATTATCACTTACAGTCTTCAGGATTGTTGATTTTTACAAAAACCGGCGCCGTACACGTCTCCATGTGGAGCTTATTATTGGATGCCTGGTATGTATCCTGTGCTGGCAGCACGGTAAGAAAACTGTTAAGCGGCTTTGGCAGGAAAACACAGGCCGGCGAAAGGTCCGAATAGCGGCAATTCAGCCTAACATCCCGCAATACAAGAAATGGCGGGAAGAGATTATCCCGGAGATCTATTGTGAGCTGAAAAAACAGACAGAACTCGCGCTGGTGTCTCAGCCCCAAATGGTGGTTTGGCCGGAAACAGCGGTACCTGACTCTGTCACAACTGATTCAGACTCGCTGTCGCTGGTGAAAGAACTTGCGCATGAAGGTGCGCCTATCCTTGTTGGGGCGATGGAGGTAGAATGGCTTACAATTGACCGTTTCTTGTGTTACAACAGTTCGTTTCTGTTTAATACGGATGGAGAAATAGCGGGCTGCTACAGAAAACGGCATCTCGTGCCTTTTGGCGAGTACCTGCCTCTGGACAAGAAGATTACTCTACTTCAGAAGCTGGCTCCTCTACAATTTACCTGTACACCGGGCAAGAGAGCGACTGTTTTCCGGCTTGAGAAGCCGGGAAAATCAACCATCCTCCTTCGCCAGGAAGCTACGGAGGACAAGTCAACCATTCTTTTTTCCGTATTAATTTGTTTTGAAGATATCATGGCGTATCTTGCGCGTGATTATGTTCGGAACGGGGCCAGGCTTCTGATTAATCAAACAAATGATGCGTGGTTCGACGGGTCTTCTGCCGCGGTTCAGCACATGAGCCACTGTGTTTTCCGATGTGTGGAAAACAGGGTGGGGGCGGTTCGGTGCGCAAATACAGGTGTTACATGTTTTATTGATAGAACAGGCCTTATTGACGGTATAACCCGTGGTATGTTGGCGAAAAAGGAGACGCATCTTGCCAATTACAGGACAGGCGATGTTTCAATCGCGGCAGATAATATGCCCTTGACGTTTTACACAAAGTTTGGCGATTTGCCGTTTGCGTTACCTTGCGGAATTATGTCCGGATTGATTTTTGTTTTCATGATTGTGAGATTAAAGAAAACTTCTTTGCATTAAATCTTTGTTTTCTTTGTTGTCTTCTGTTTAACTGGAAGAGGTTTCAGAGGAGAAGATATTTCTCGCAGAGGCACAGAGTACACAAAGAAGGTTTCAGGGAAGAGTGAACATACAAGATACGCTTCACTCTTAACGAAATACGAGAAAAAATGATAGAAGAACTGAAATTGCGATTAGATGATTTTCAGGATCAAATAGTGGAAATGCGAGGTTATCTTTGACGTTGAAACCCGTAAAAAAACACTGGTAGATCTCGAAAACAAGGCTGCTGCGCCCGGATTCTGGAATGACCAGTCTAAAGCCAAGAAAGTCATAGGAGAAACCACAAAGATCCGCTCCGTCCTGAAACCTTTTGTAGCGCTTGAACAGGCATTTAACGATTCTCGGGTTATGCTGGAGCTTGCGGAAATAGAAGATGATGATATCCAGAAAGCACAGGCGCTGAAAGAATCAACATCTTTATTGGAACAGATAGAGAAAATATTCAAACAACTTGAGACTCAATCCCTGCTGAGCGGCAAGCTTGATTCTAATAACGCGTATCTTACTCTTCACGCGGGAGCCGGCGGTACCGAATCATGCGATTGGGCCGGCATGTTGTTCCGGATGTATCGACGTTATTGCGAGCAGCAGAATTTTGAGCTGGAGATTATGGAATATCAATCGGGTGATGAGGCCGGGGTTAAGCGGGTTACATTTCTGGCCAGCGGTCTCAGTGCTTTCGGGTACCTTAAGGCGGAGAGAGGTGTTCATAGGCTTGTCAGAATCAGTCCATTTGATGCAAACAAAAGAAGACATACGTCGTTTGCCGCGCTTGATGTGGTTGCCGAAGTAAGTGAGGATATTCAGGTCGAGATAAAGGAGGCTGATCTGAGGATCGATACATATCGGGCAAGCGGAGCAGGCGGCCAGCATGTTAATACTACAGACTCAGCCGTCCGAATCACGCATATTCCCACAGGTGTCGCAGTAGCATGTCAGGCCGAACGTTCTCAGCACATGAATAGAACAAAAGCTATGAATATTTTGAAAGCCAAGGTTTATGAATTAATGCTGGATCGAAAACGCAAGGATATGGAGAAATTCTACGGGGAAAAGGGTGATATCGCCTGGGGAAGCCAGATACGATCTTATGTTATGCAGCCGTACACTATGGTAAAAGATCACAGGACCGAATTTGAAACTTCAAATGTAAATGCGGTATTGGATGGAAATATACAGGAGTTTATTGAGGCGTACCTTAAAAAGAGTGTAACTAATAACAAATAACAGATTTTAATGAGGTTATTATGACAATAAGAAGTATGACTGGTTTCGGCAGGGGTGAAGCATTGGCGAAAGGAATTAAGGTTGAAGCGGAATTGAGCTCAGTCAACCGCAGGCAGTTTGATGTCAGAATCAACTTGCCGAGAGAACTTGCTCCTCTCGAACCGCAGATATATAAGTTGATTAATAAATCAGTTTCTCGCGGATATGTTACGGGTAGTATCAGGATTGTTCTTTCAAAAAACGCTCAATCAAAGCTTGTTTCTGTCGATATGGATCTTGCAAGGCTTTTGGTCCGTAAACTCAAACGTGCCGCGAAGGAACTTGATCTTAAATATGATCTTACAGCTCGCTCGCTTGTGTCTCTGCCTGATTTTATCCAATTCAGAAGATTGACCGAAGACATGGAAAAAATTCGGCCTTTGGTAGCAAAGGCGGTAAAGGAAGCAATTGGCGAACTGATTAAAATGCGGGAGATCGAAGGCAAAGCTCTCAAGAAGGATTTAAAATACCGTATCACAAAGATATACAGTATTCTGGATCAAATAAAAAAGTTGGCGCCTAAAGTAGCGCAAAAATATTCCCGGTCTCTTACCGCAAGACTCGAAAAAGCCGGAGTTAAGCTCAAGAAAGATCCTGCGCTTTTGAAAGAGATAGCTGTTTTCGCGGATCGCTGTGACATATCAGAGGAACTTGTCCGCCTTAACAGCCATTTTAAACAGACATCTGCGTCACTTAACTCAGGAGGCAGAGTGGGGCGCCCGTTGGACTTTTTGTGTCAGGAAATGTTTCGTGAAATCAATACTGTCGGCTCAAAGGCCAATGACGCGGCAATTACCAGGCACGTTATCAGGCTGAAAACTGAACTTGAGTGTATAAGGGAACAAGTGCAGAATGTGGAGTAAGCTGTCGAATATAGGGTGAAGAATGAAGATTGGAATTGAAAATTTGATCATAATCTCCGCCCCTTCCGGGGCCGGAAAGACCACGTTGTGCGAACGTCTGCTCAAGGATTATAGTGATATTGCTTATTCAATATCATGCACTACCCGTTCGCCGCGCGGAAAAGAAAAAGACGGTAAGGATTATTTTTTTATCAGTGATGCGGAGTTTGAGCAAAAAATAAGAAAAAACGATTTCCTGGAACATGCCTGCGTGCATGGATATAAATACGGAACATTGAAAACCTCCGTTTATAAAGCACTGGGAGCAGGTTCAAGCGTTTTGATGGATATTGATGTTCAGGGCGCGGATCAGGTTCGTGAATTTGTGAATGGCGCGCCGACGGATGATCTGATAAAAAAGAATTTTGTGGATGTTTTTATCGCGCCGCCTTCAGTAGAAGAATTGAGGAAAAGATTAAAGGGCAGGGGAGAAGACGAAGACAAAACAATACAATGCAGATTGCAGAACGCTGAAAAGGAAATGGAAGATTCAATAAAATTTAAACATGTAATAATAAATGACGATTTGGAAAAGGCATACAAGGAGCTGGTGAGGGTTTTGAACAGAAAACATTGAACCCCGCAAGGCGGGGCAAGCATTGAATTTATCCCGCCTTGGCGGGACATCCAACGTCCAGCGCCGAAAAAAATCAGAACTTCGAAGTTCAAAGTTGAATGTTCGAAGTTGGATGTTCATAATATTTCAGGGTGGAGGTATAAAGCTATGAATAAATGTATTGTCCTTGGCGTTACCGGTTCCATAGCGGCTTATAAAGCGGCGGAACTCGTTCGTTTTATAAAAAAGAAGGGTGGGGATGTATGGGTTGTTATGACCAGGTCAGCCTCCGAATTTGTGAGCGAACTGACTTTTCGCACGCTTTCCCGTAATCCAGTTGCCATTGAAATGTTTGAAGAAGCCGATGAATGGGAACCTGAACATATCTCACTTGCGGATAAAGCCGACGCTCTGCTTATAGCTCCATGTACGGCTAATGTGATTGCAAAACTGGCCCACGGAATTGCCGATGACCTCTTGACTTGTACAGCCCTGGCATGCACGGCTCCCTTGATTGTTGCGCCGGCTATGAATGAAAAAATGTGGAAGCATCCAGCAACACAGGAGAATATTAAGACCCTCAAGGGGCGTGGTGTAACCATTCTGGATGTTGGCAAAGGGGATCTTGCCTGTGGCTGTGAAGGAGAAGGCCGAATGACCGATCCTGAAATAATCATATCCGCATTAGAATCATGTTTTGAGAAACAGTAATATCGAAACTTGAAAGAAAGAAGAGTTTTTAGACGGGATTAACAAGATTAACAGGATAAGAAGTTCTGAATCAGGCGGTTTCAACCGCCTGATTCAGAAAGGAGAACATATCTATGATCCTGTAGATCCTGTGAATCCTGTCTAAATATCAGTGGAAAAGTGACTTAATCCAAGGAGAGGAAGAATGAATAAACGACTTTTGTATGCTCTTATTTTAATCGCGCTTTCGGTAATAATTCTTATTTTCAACACTAGAGGCAGAGTTGATATTAATTTGATATTAGGAACTATTGAGCCTATCAGGGCAATAGCGTTTCTTATATTTATAGGGATAGGTGTGCTTATAGGTGTTTTGCTTAAATGAAAACAGCGTTGTTAAAGAAGAACAATGAAACGCTGATTCCCCATGTTACTCTTGCCCTCAGCCCGTTAAAGAGAATGCGGGGTCTTATTGGGAAACAATCGCTTGGAAAAGACTGTGCCGTTTATTTTCCTTTTTGCAATTGTGTCCATACTTTTTTTATGTCTTTTGATCTGGATCTGATATTTCTCGACAAGAAATTGATTGTTAAAAAAATTGCAAGAGGCGTTAAACGCAATAAGATGGTTTTTGGCGGGTGCTCTGTTTATGGTGTGCTCGAAATGGAATCAGGCTGGTTTTCAGAGGGCTTGATTAAAGAAGGTGATTCAGTATCACTGGATATTTCTGAAAAAGCATAAACCACGAAGTTCACGAAGAAAAAGGAATTTAGACGGGATTAACAAGATCAACAGGATAAAGAATTGTCAATCATGTTACTGATTATTCTTCGTCTCTGTCTCGGTAAGTTTTCTTTGTGACAAAACGTGTTCTTTCCGTATTTTTCTGACAATCCCGGGGGCTATTTCCAGCTCCAGATCACCGTTCGCCTTGGTTTTTATTAATACTCCCTGGAATATTCCTGCGGGTGTTCTGACTTCATGATCAGGAGTGAAGAGGCGTTCCATTTTATGATTCATGGCAAGTGCATCATTCTTTTTCATCTTTATTTTGAATTCTTTGGCGGCAAAACCAGCTTTTTGGAGCGATATCAAATGTAGGCCTACAAGCAAACGGTCGATTTTTAAAGGCTGAGACTTACTTTTGTCAGAAGCATTGTCTTGTGGAGCAGCAGTCACGCCTACTTTTTTACCGTCTATAACCACTGTCACGCCCGGAGGGGTAGTGGTTAGTTCGATCATTCCGCAGTTTCGTTCAAGGCGAAATTCTTCGGAGGTTTCCTGGGCGAGTTCAAGTGTTATATCTCTGGCCATGGGAATATGAGCTTCAAGTCCTGCGCGTAAACGATAGGAACCGGGTTTAAGTGTAAGGGTTACGGGTGATTCTCCTTTAAATTCGTTGTCTAAATAAATCCGGGCTTTTGCTGGTGTTGATACGACTGTAAGTTTTGCCGGGATAGGCTCCAACTTGACTGTTAACTCCTCTTTCTTGTCGGCTGCCAGTTTGAGCTTTTTTTCGTAAGGAACATGGCCTTTCATTGTTATTTTCAAAGTGTTGTCGCCGGGCTGAATACGTTCCAGAACGCATGGTGTTATTCCTTTTGAGATACCGTTAAAGGTTATATTGGCCCCGGAAGGATCTGAATTCAAACTAAGTATGGCGGAATCCGAAGAAAGCTTTAGATTTATCTTTTTCGGGGTTCGATCTTTTATTGATAAATCGACTTCCTTTGTTTCATAGCCGAAACTGCTTATGTTGACTCGATACTCGCCTATGGGCAGGCCTGTTACCAGTAGAGGCGTTTTTCCTCGATATGCCCCATTGATTTTTACTTCTGAGTCGGCAGGTGAAGAATGAATGAGTACTAATCCCAGCACAGGCTCAAGCTTCATTTCCAGGGCCATTTTCTGGCCGGGAGTAAGTTCAATAGTGCGGCGTGTTTCTTTGAATCCCTGCTTTGTAGCGACCAGCAGATATTTCCCGGGTTTCATGTTTGAGAGGATAAGGGGCGAAACTGTCTCATTCTTTCCGTCACACGACACTATTGCGTCAGTCGGATCCGTGGTCACACTAAGTTGACACGGATTTTCCTGGGCTAATGCTTTCATCGCAATAGCGCAGAACAATACTGTTGCCGTTATAACAGAATGTGAATATATTTTTTTCATCTTATTTAGTCGACCATCTACCTGTTTGATGTCATATGAGCTTCAACATTCAACAGTTTCTTTCTCGCTTTTTGGTATCTGGGGTCAGCGCGATCCAGAATCATGTCAAGTATAGTTCTTAACTCCTGTGCGGCTTCGTTCCATTCTTTTAATTTCATTGCGCGTTCCGCTCGGAAGATATGCCCTTCATATTTCTTATTAAGTTCCTCCTTGCAAATGGACATTTCCTTTAAAATCTCATCGTAAAAGTCAGGTTTTGGTTCAATGGTCTCCAGATACCATTCAGCCACCGCGAAGTTTTTGATGGCATGGCCAAGATTGCTCGGGTCGATTGAACTTTCGTCATGGTATTTCTTGCCCAATAATCTTGATTCCTTTGCCATGCCGATAAGTTTTTCCGGAGAGTATTGCTGTGCCGGAACATGCAGTTCGTCAGCAGCAAATGCTTCAATGTCCTTTCTTAAACTCTTAAATAATTCCGGCTCAACACGGTTGCTAACCATGACTCTATGAGTATCTTTTCCAATGGTGATGGATATGTCCCATGTGTCCAGAATGTTTGCGGCAATGCCTACGTAACTGTCGTCCAGGGAAAAGAAAGAAGAATTTTTTATGGAACGAATCAGGTCGCGCAGAACTTCATCATCTTCTATTTTGCCTTTTTTGACTATTTGCTTTCCTGTATTTAAATCATCGGTCTGTATAGATATGGTTCTATTCTCGGTGATCAGGAGTTTGTAACGAAATATATTTTTGGTGTCGGCGGTTACTTTTTCGTAATCAAGTTTGAGTGTTTCAAGAGGCTCCGCTTCTATGATGTTGGTGGCGATAGGTTTGTTTGGTGATTCTGCGTTAGCTTTTTCCTTCCATTTCCAGAATGCGACTGCGGTTACCAGCAATATGGCTATGCCGGCTATGATAATAATTGGCATTATTTTGAAGCTCTCGCCGGAGGGTTTTGTTTTGACTGGTTCTGCTGTTTGTGAAGAAAGGCCGAGATCAACAGAACCATCGACGGCATGAGGTTTATTGGCCACCACTGCGCCTTCGGAAAGAGATTCATTGTTATTTAAAACTTTTAGGACTGTATCACCGATAGTAATCAAATCGCCAACGCGTAATTGTTCTTCCTTAATTGCGTTGTTGTTAACCAAAGTTTCATTTGCGCTTCCAAGATCAATGATCGAGAGTGTTCCGTTTTTGAAAAACAGACGGCAATGATGCCGTGATAAAAGAGGGTCTGTGAGGGCAAGATCATTTTTCGACGATCGTCCCGCCCGCATTCCTTCCGGAGGCACCAGGATTTGTTTCCCTTTATCGTTGCCTTCTTCAATTATCAAATGAATTTGCTCGGTCATAAATTCCCATGTGAATATATTGGTCTAACGTTTCGATCTTTTCTTTACCGTTTCAGAAATCACAATAGCGTTATCGTCAATCCGGAACTTAAGATTGCAGATCTCAGTAACGTACTGCATACCTTCATACATGGAAATATTACGCACGCTGAGCGTTACCGCCGGCATGTGATCCCTTATGGTATGTATGATGTTTATCCATTTCTTGCCCGGAACGTTCTTTTGATAGAATTTCTGGAAAAAGTATATAACTTCACGAATATCTTTTCCAGCGAAATTGATCTCGGGTATTATGAGATCGCGAAGCTGCTTTTCGATCTCTGTTTGCCTTTTTGACTTACTCTCCATAAGAATAGTATATGTGTCTTTTTCTATTTTGAATGACGCTCCATTGTTTGGCATGATGGGTCCGAATGTCTTGCCCGTTTTGGGTTCTACCAGTCTTATGGAGTCTTTATCATCCGGAATATTGGAAATAACTACTGACCGTGCATCAATTCTGAACTTGTAATTGCAGATCTCCGCGATATAAGAAATGGCGTCATAAACGGAAATATTTTTCATGCTCAAAGTCACCTTGGGCATGATTCCCCTTAAAGTGCATATTATATTTGCGCCTTTTTTTTCCGGGTCGTGTGCCAGCAGATGTTCCTCCAGTTTCTTCATCACATTGCGTATATCCTCATTCCTGAAATCTATACCCGGCATTATGATGCCTCGCAGTTTCTCTTCCAGGTTAATCTCTGATTCAGTTTTGTTTGTCATCTTCAGCGCGTAGGTTCTGAAGCCGATCTTAACCCAGGCGCCGTCGCGGATTTCGATAGGGCCGTAAGTTGCGCTGGTCTTATTGTTTTTAAACGTAAACTCTGTGCCATTGACAATAGGCAGTACGAGCAGAAAAGAAACAGCAATAAACATCAGTTTTTTCATCATATTTTGTTCCCGGTAGAATAAAAACGATCAGGAATTAATTGCGATGTTGAAATAGTCAATAGAATTAGTATGAAATGAATGTAAGAAATCAGGGTTGTTCCATGATATTTGGAGTAATGGAGTGCTGGAGTAATGGGTCCAGGATGCCTGATAGACTTCTGCTGTTTTCCAATACTCCATAACTCCAATACTCCAGAAAACTTATATATTATCATAACTGCTGTTCTCATAATAAACTTTGTATGCCCAAAACAGTCACGGCGCAAATCTCTCGTTATTCATAAAAGTTGCTGCAGCATTTTCGAGACAATAGGTGCCAGCAGAATCAGAAAGATAGATGGAAAAATGAAAAACAGGAGAGGGAAAAGCATTTTGACCGGTGCCTCATTGGCAAGTCGCTCCGCACGTTCAAATCTTCTCTGGCGGATTTGATCCGATTGTATGCGAAGTATTGAGCCTATGCTTACACCGAGTTCATTGGCCTGTACCAGAGAATTGACCACCGCCCGCATATCGGTCAGATTGATTCTGGCGGACATGTCTTTAAGCGCCTGGGTTCGTGTTTTGCCAAGCTGGATTTCGTGGACAAGCCTGATAATTTCTTCTTCCAGTGGATCTATTCTGGCTCGTTCAACACTGCGCTGTAAAGCGCTCATGAAATCCATTCCCGCCTCTACCGAAAGCGTAAGAATGTCGAGCTTGAAAGGTAAAGCTCTCTGTATCTTTCTCTGTCGCTTGATAAGAATGGTTCTTAGCCATATCACTGGATAAAAGAAAAACCATACAAAGCCGAAGAAATACAGAAACATTTTTAATTTACTCAGCCACACGAAGGAAGAAAGAGAAAGTGCGCTGTGTACGAAAAACAGCCAGGGGATCCCCAGGACAACAGGAAGAATTATTTGCAAGGCAAATAATTCTTCAGAACTGATAAGGCCTTTAAAGCCGGCTATTTCAATCTGACTGTTAAACTTTAGGCGAAGTTTATCAAATGTCGATTTTTGAAACAACGAGGCCAGCTTAGGGCATAAAGGAAGAAGGAGTCGCAGGATCAATGGCAGGTTTCTTTGCTGTTGACGCCCATCAGCCAGTGTGACATAGGTAATTTGCCGACTTAAAACAAAGCAATTCCATGTCACCCCGGCCGCGCAAATCGCCCATAAAAGACTGATAAAAGTTATGTTAGTATTCATCATTCACCATCTCTTACACGTCTATATTGATAATTTTTCTGATAGTTAATGCCCCCAGCAGAATCAATACTGTTATTATAACCAGCACAATTATGCCGGACATGGAATGGAAAAAGTCATGCATCATTTCCGGATCAACAATTGTCATGAAAGCAGCTATCACTATGGGCATGCATCCAACCACAATTCCCTGCAGCCGGCCCTGCGCTGTCATGGATTTGATTTTATTCTCAATGCGCATTCGTTCTCGTATAGTTGCCGATATTCTTTCGAAAATCTCAGTCAAGTTGCCTCCGGTGTTGCGTGCCACTTCAATAGATTGAATAAGAAGCGTTAAATCGTTGCTTCCAACACGATCATCAAGATTCTTCAGTGCTTCTGAGAAATTTACACCAATACGGGTCTGATGAAGAAAAACATCAAATTCCTGAGCAATGGGATTCTCACCTTCCTGAACAACCGATTCAAACGCCTGTGATATACTGAATCCGGCTTTGAGCGCATTACTCATGCTTACGAGAGTATTGACTAACTGGTTATTGAAACGTGTAAGGCGTCTCTGGCGCATGATTTTCAAGATTGGCCTGGGCGACAGTAGCACCAGTATTCCCGCAAAAGTGCTGAGCATAAGACCAATTATTATTCCGCGGGAAGATATCAGGCTGCCGGTAAACATAAAAACCACAATGAAAGATACACTGGCGGCGGCCCAGGCGGCTGTCGCAATGCGTTTAGCCGGAATGAAAAAAAACATTTCTTCAAGTTGCCGGGATGTGCGTTCCGTGTAAGCGCTTTCATATATTTCAGCACCGGAAAATAATGCCGTCAGCAGAATAAATGCGGCACCTGTTATGCTTATCATGAACAGAAAAGGTATTAGCAGTAGATAGGTATCCAATGTCTACTCCTTGTGCCGTGATGGATTAAATATGGTTCTGTCAATGTTCAAGCCCCGTGATGCGATCTCTTCTAGAAAAGTTGGTACTGAACCGGTGGCCTGAAGACGTCCCGTCACCTTCCCGTCTTCATCAACCCCTGTCTGCTTGAAATCAAAAATATCCTGCATGGTAATCTGATCGCCTTCCAGCCCGACGATTTCCGTTATTTGTGTTATTTTCCGGGAACCGTCACTGAAACGTGATTCATGAATTATTAAATCAATCG